>JAGQTE010000172.1 GCA_020439175.1 Acidimicrobiales bacterium
CCCCGTGGTCCTGGCGGCGGTCCAGGAGGCTTCGCCGGCGGTCCCGGCGGTGGTCCGGGCGGCGGTCCCGGTGGACCCGCAGGACGCGGTGGCCCTCCCGGTCGCGGTCGTCCCGGCGGCGGTCCAGGCGCCGGCCGGCGCCCGCCACGACGGCGCGGCCGTCGTCGTCGTTCGCGCGACGAGCTCCAGCCGATGGACGTGCCCACCTACACCGCCGCCGATGCGCCGGTGCCGGAGGGCACGATCGTCGTCGAGCGGGCCTCGACGCCGCAGGACCTCGGTCCCAAGCTGAACCGCACCGCCGCCGACGTCGTGCGCTTCTTGATGCAGCAGGGCGAGATGGTCACGGCGACCCAATCGCTCAGCGACGACATGATCGAGCTGTTCGCCGCCGAGGTCGGCGCCGAGATCCGTCTGGTCGATCCGGGCGAGGAGCAAGAGGTCGAGCTGCTCAAGCTGCTCGAGGTCGACGAAGAGGTCGACGACGACACGTACGAGAGCTGGCCGCACCGCCCGCCGGTCATCACGATCATGGGCCACGTCGACCACGGCAAGACCAAGCTCCTCGACTACATCCGCGACGCCAACGTCGTCGCCGGCGAGGCGGGTGGCATCACCCAGCACATCGGTGCCTACCAGGTCGTCAAGGACGGTCGGGCCATCACCTTCCTCGACACCCCGGGCCACGCTGCCTTCACCGAGATGCGCGCCCGCGGCGCCGAGGCGACCGACATCGTCGTGCTCGTCGTCGCCGCCGACGACGGCGTCATGCCGCAGACGATGGAGGCCATCGACCACGCCAAGGCGGCCGAGGTACCGATCGTCGTGGCCATCAACAAGATGGACCGCGAGAACGCCAACCCCGATCGGGTCATGCAGCAGCTCTCCGAGCACGAGCTCGTGCCCGAGTCCTGGGGCGGCGACACCGTCATGGTGCCGCTGTCGGCGCTGACCGGCGACGGTGTCGACGACCTGCTCGACAACCTGCTCGTCGTGGCCGAGGTCGAAGACCTGCGGGCCACCGACGACGGGCGGGCGCAGGGCGTCGTGCTCGAGTCGCACCTCGACATCGGGCGTGGCCCGGTCGCCACGGTGCTCGTGCAGCGGGGCACCCTCAAGATCGGCGAGCCGGTCGTGGCGGGCGGCTCCTGGGGCCGGGTGCGTGCGCTGATCGACGACACCGGCGTCAACGTCACCGAAGCCGGACCGTCCATGCCGGTGCAGGTGCTCGGTCTTGCCGACGTCTCGAGTGCCGGTGACCGGTTCGTGGTCGCCCCGGATGAGAAGACGGCCTCCAAGGTGGCCGAGACCCGTGAGCACTGGCGCCGCCAGGCGGCGCTCGGACGCGAGGCGCACGCCATGGCCGGCGGGGCGAAGCTCGAAGACATCTTCAAGCAGATCCAGGCCGGCGAGGCCGCCAACCTGGCGCTCATCGTCAAGGCCGACGTGAACGGCTCGCTCGAGGCGGTGACGGAGTCGCTGCGCAAGCTCGAGCGCGACGACGTCCGGCTCTCGTTCGTCAGCCGCGGCGTCGGTGGCATCACCGAGTCGGACATCCAGCTGGCGGCGGTCTCCAACGCCACGATCATCGGCTTCAACGTCCGTCCCGACCGCAAGGCTCGCGAGCTCGCCGAGGCCGAGCAGGTCGAGATCCGCACGTACGAGATCATCTACAAGCTGCTCGAGGACATCGAGGCCGCCATGCTCGGCCTGCTCGCCCCCGAGTACGAAGAGGTGGTCACGGGCGAGGCTGAGGTGCGCGAGGTCTTCCGGGTGCCCCGCATCGGCGCCGTGGCGGGCTGCTACGTCACCAACGGGACCATCACCCGCAACTCGCCCGTGCGCTTCCTGCGCGACGGCACGATCATCTGGAAGGGCACGGTCAGCTCGCTGCGACGGTTCAAGGACGACGTGCGCGAGGTGGCGTCGGGCTTCGAGTGCGGCATCGGGCTGAGCGACTTCCAGGACCTCAAGCAGGGCGACATCATCGAGACCTACGAGGAGCGGGAGATCCCCCGCACCTAGGGACCGCAACCTCCGAAATTGGGCTCAGGACTTCGGCATGCCGGAGTACGCAGCCCAATTTCGGTGTGGGAGCCGGGCTTCGGTCCGACGCGCGTCAGTCGAGGACGGCGTCCTCGGTGGTGCCGATGAAGGCGCGCACGGCCTCCGGGCCCACCAGGCGCTCGAGCACGTTGCCGTCGTGGTCGGCGAGCAGCGTCGTCGGGGCGCGGCGCACCTGATACCGGGCCGCCAGGTCGGGCTGCTCGGTGGCGTCGACCAGGCGGACGGCGTGGTGTGGGAAGGCCCTGCGCACATCGCTCTCGACCAGGCTGCAGCTGGCGCAGTACGGGGTCGTGAAGACCACCCAGGTGCAGGCGGCCCCGGCGTCGATCACCGCGGCGTCGACCGCCGGCCAGTCGGGCGCCGACTGCGCCGCCACGGCATCGGTGCCGGCACTGCGACGCGCCCCGAGTGCGGCGTCGGCCTGGTTGCGTCGCTTGTAGCCCAGCGCCACGACCAGCACCACGGCCGCCAGCGCCGCCACCACGATGAGCCGCATCATGTCAGGCCACCATCGCCACGCCGCGCCGGCGTGCGAACCAGAGGTACAGCTCGCAGCCCACGCAGATGCCGGTGACGGCGGCGAGCGCGGCGAGGGCGGCGACGATCAGCGCCAGCACCCAGCCGACGGTCGAGGCGCCGGCCACGAAGGCGACGGTGGCGGCGCCGAGGAAGACGACACCGACGGTGGCGGCGAACCGGGGTGGCCGCGGGTCTTCGAGCTCGGACGGAGGGCCGAGGCGGGGCTTGAGCAGCAAGGCGTAGAGCCGCAGCACCGGACCGTAGGCGGGGCCGAACGCCGCGCCGAGGAACAACACGACACCGAAGATCGGTACGACGTACCACCAGTCGAGCAGGAAGCCGACGAGCAGGGCGACCGCCAGCACGGCCTGGTTGGTCCGTGGCCCGCGCGGGTCGATCGGGGCCGGCTTGCGGTCGGCGGTGGTGGAGGTTCCCGACGTCATCATGGTCAGCATAAACCCGACTGAACGGGTCGGCTATTCCGGTTCGGCGCCACGAGAGGCCCCGATAGGCTCGGCGGCGATGGCTGCGCACGTCCTCGCGCTCGTCTGCGACCTGCGGGTGCCGGCGAGCACCTCGCTCAAGGACAAGCGAGCCGTGGTGCAGACGATCTGCGACGGGGCGCGTCGCCGGTTCGGTGTCGCCGCGGCCGAGACCGACAGCCAGGACCTGCACGGCCGGACGGAGCTGTGCTTCGTCGCCGCCAGCGGCACCGCCGCCCACACGGTCGAGGTGGTGGACGCCGTCGAGCGGTTCGTCTGGTCGTTCCCCGAGGTCGAGGTGGTGCAGACCGAGCGGTCCTGGACCGAGTTCGCGTAGGAGGCAGCGATGGCACGAGCACGACGAGGCGGGCGCGGTCGTCCGGGACGCAGCACGGCGCGGGACTACCCGCGCACGGCGCGCCTCAACCAGCTCTATCGGGAGATCATCTCGGAGGCGCTGACCGATCTGGACGAGGACTGGACCCACGAGGTGGCCATCACCGGCGTCGACGTCGACGCCGACCTGCGCCGCGCCCGGGTGTTCTTCGACTGCGCAGGCGGCGCCGCGGGCGACGAGGCTGCCCAGGCGCACCTCGAAGGGGTTCGGCACGTGCTCCAGCGTGCGGTCGCCACCGAGGCGCACGCCCGCCGTGCGCCGGAGCTGGTCTTCGCGCCCGACGTGGGCGTGCGTGCCGGCGAGCACATCGACCAGCTGCTCGCCGCCCAGCCGGACGACGACACCGTCCCCGGCGACTCGGTGCCAGACGACACCGACGCCGACGACGCGGGTGACGATGGGCAAGGGTGACCGCCCGGCCGGCCCCGACGGGCTGGTCGTGGTCGACAAGCCGCCGGGTTGGACGTCGCACGACGTCGTGGCCAAGTCCCGCGGCATCCTCGGGACGCGCAAGGTGGGGCACTCGGGCACGCTCGATCCCGACGCGACGGGCGTCCTGCTGCTCGGCGTCGGACGGGTGACGCGCCTGCTGCGCTTCCTGACGGCGCTCGGCAAGACGTACACGTGCGAGATCGTCCTCGGGGTCGAGACCGACACGCTCGACGACTCGGGCACCGTCGTCGCCACGCACGACATGACCGCCGTGTCGCCCGAGCAGGTGATCGCCGCCGTGGCCGAGCTGACGGGCGACATCCTGCAGGTGCCGCCGATGGTGTCGGCGGTCAAGGTCGACGGCCGGCGCCTGCACGAGCTGGCACGCGCCGGCGAGGTGGTCGAGCGCGAGGCCCGGCCCGTGACGGTCCACCGCTTCGCCGTGTCGGCCACCGCCGATCCGTGCGTGTACACCGCGAACGTCGCCTGCTCGTCGGGCACTTACGTCCGGACGCTGGCCGCCGATCTGGGCACCGCCCTGGGCGGCGGTGCCCACCTGCGGACGTTGCGCCGCACCGCCGTGGGCTCCTTCGGCGAGGACGACGCCCACCCGATGGAGCAGCCGACCCTGCTGACCCCGGCCGAGGCGTTGCGGGACTACCCGGCGGTGCTCGTCGACGCCACCGTGGCTGCCGAGGTTGGCCACGGCAAGGTCCTCGACCTGGCGCGACTCGGCGTGCCCGACGCCGTCGCCCCGCCGCGAGCGGCCGGTGACCTGCCGGTGCCGGCGACCGGCGACTCGGGTCCGTGGGCGGTGCTCGACCGGGACACGGGCGCACTGCTGGCGGTGTACGAACGCCACCGCGGTCCCACGGCGAAGCCGGCCGTCGTCGTGGCGCCCAGGTGAGCGCCGTGGCTCGGGCGCGAGGCGCGCGGTTAGCCTCCACGCCCTGATGGAGGTGCTGCGCGACCCGGCCGACGGCCCCCGCCCCCCGCACGGGACGGCGGTGACGATCGGTGCGTACGACGGGGTGCACCGCGGCCACCGCGCCGTCATCGCGCAGGTGCAGGACATCGCTGCCGCCGCCGGGCTGCGGACGGCGGTGGTGACCTTCGATCGGCATCCCGCCTCGGTGGTGCGGCCCGAGTCGGCGCCGCTACTGCTCACCGATCTCGACCAGAAGCTCGAGCTGCTCGCCGACCAGGGCGTCGACTACACGCTGGTCGTCCCCTTCGACGCCGCGCGGGCGCAGGAGCCGGCCGAGGACTTCGTCGACGAGGTCCTGGTGCGATGCCTGGACGCCAAGGCCATCGTGGTGGGCGAGGACTTCCACTTCGGGCACCGGCGGCAGGGCAACGTGGCGCTGCTGCGCCACCTCGGCGCCACGGCGGGCTTCGAGGTGCGCGGCATCGAGCTGCTGTCGCTCGACGACCTCGACGGCGACGAGCCGGTCAGCTCCACCCGCATCCGTGGCGCGTTGCGCGGCGGCGACCTGGCGGCGGCGAACACCATGCTGGGGCGGGCGCACGAGGTGCGCGGCGTGGTGGGCCACGGCGACAAGCGGGCCCGGGATCTCGGCTACCCGACGGCGAACGTCTCGGTGCCCGACGAGATCTGCCTGCCGGCCGACGGCATCTACGCCGGCCTGTACGTCCGTCCCGACGGCACCGAGGTGCCCGCCGCCCTCTCGCTGGGGAGGCGGCCCACCTTCTACGAGTCCCAGCCGTTCTCGCTGCTCGAGGCCCACCTGCTCGACTTCTCGGGCGACCTGTACGACGAGCCGGCCAGCGTGCGCTTCGTGGCGCGCCTGCGCGACGAGCTGCGCTTCGACCGGGTCGAGGACCTCGTCGCCCAGATCGGGCGGGACTGCGACGACGCCCGGCGGGCCCTCGGCCTGAGCTGAACCGCGGCCCGGTCCCGTGGCGCCGGGCCGTTCGACCCTTCAAGCGGGTGCTCGCGCCCAGCTACCGTTCCGGTTAGGTTGACAGGGCGTCAGATGACGGCGAGCGGCACTTCTGCCACTGCTCGTGGTGAACGTCGCTCGACCGCACGACCCCATGACCAGCGTGACCCAGCCACCGTCCGACCAGGAGTCGACCACGTTCGATCCGCAGATCGACGGTGCGCCGCGCCTGGCACGGCACTCGTTCACGCTGAGCGACGGCCATCGGATCGGCCTGGCGGTGTCCGGGCGCGGCGTCCCGCTCGTCGTCGTCCACGGGTTCACGGCCGAAGGCTTCCTGTACGCACAGACCCTCCATCGCCTCGTGGCCAAGGGGTTCAAGGTGGTGGCGATCGACATGGCGGGGCACGGCGGGACGCAGGGCCTGCCGGCCAGCGGCGCCCGGTTGGGGGACTACGCCGAGCTGATGTCGCGCTGCATCACCGAGTTGGGCATCCGCCAGGCGGTGCTCGCCGGCCATTCGATGGGTGGGCGCATCGTCGCCCAGATCGGTGCCGCCCATCCGGATCAGGTCGTGGCGCTGCTGCTGATCGATGCCATCGTCGGCGACACCTGGGACGTCATGGTCAACGTCTTCCGGCTCAACCCGCTGCTGCTGGGGGTCATCGGCGCGGCGCTGCTGGCCGACACGGCGACGACGCTGCCGCTCGTGCGCGATCCCGCGCAGGCCGCCAAGCTGGGACGCCTCGTGACCCCGACCGCGGTGGGCCACGCCATGCAGCCGTGGCGCCTGCTCGGGCCCGGCATCTCGATCCTGCGCTCGCGCGGCTCGCGCAGCATCCTGCGCGAGCTCGAGCACCGTGAGATCGAGACCTTCGTCATCCACGGCGACCTCGACGTCGCCGTGCCCTTCCGCACCGCCATGTCGGCGGCGGCGCTCAGCGGCGGCCAGCTGATCCGGGTGCACGGCGCCGGGCACTCGTGGTTGCTCAAGGACCCCGAGACCCTCCCGGCCATCGTGGACGAACTGCTGACCGACCGGCTCGGCATCGCCATCCGGCGGGCGTTGGCCGGTGCCGGCGCCAACACGGTCGACGAGCTCGAGGACCACTTCCTCGAGCCCGACGCCCCCATCCGGGCGCTCACCCCCGAGATGCACATGGGCGCACTGACCACGGCGGCGCACCCGCCGCGCTACCGCTGGTCGGTGCGCTGACGCCACCCGCTGGTCGGGGGACTACCTGATCGGGAGGTGGCGCTGCTACGGTGTTGGGCTGCTCGTGCCCTCCTGGGCATGTGGCTCATGGCCTTCCGCTTCGCCTGGCGGGCAGGGGGGCCGGGTCCGACACCCGTTCAGAGGAATCTCCATGTCCAACCGCAAGCCCACCAACCTCAAGCCCAAGGCCGACACGATCGGCGAGCACCGCCAGCACGACACCGACACGGGTTCGCCCGAGGTGCAGATCGCGCTGCTCACCGACCGGATCAACCACCTGACCGAGCAGCTGAAGGTCCACAAGAAGGACCATTACAGCCGGCGCGGGCTCCTGATGCTGGTGGGTCGGCGTCGTCGCATGCTCGACTACGTCAAGGCCAACGACGTGGAGCGCTACCGAGCGATCATCGCGAAGCTCGGCCTGCGCCGCTGAACGGACGAGGCGACCCTCCGGGGTCGCCTCTTGCGTGTCCGGGCGACCGCACGGGCAAGACAGACAACCGAAACCCCACCGGAGCGACGCATCGAGACGTCAGCTGCCAGTGGTGAGTGCCGCAGCCGGGTGTTGCGACACCGACCACTGGGAACTGGCGTCACCGCTCCTCCGGCGACAGGCCGCGCGAGGCGCGGCCGAAAGGAGCACCCATGGGTGACGCCAAGCGCGTGTCCGCGGCCATCGCGGGCACCGACAAGACCATGTCCTTCGAGGCCGGGGCCCTGGCGGCGCAAGCCGACGGCGCCGTGACCGTCCGCATCGGCGACACGACCGTGCTGGTCACCGCCACCGCGGCCCGCTCGGTGCGCGAAGGCACCGACTTCTTCCCCCTGACCGTCGACGTCGAGGAGCGCTTCTACGCCGTCGGTCGCATCCCCGGCTCGTTCTTCCGGCGTGAGGGCCGGGCGTCCGAGCAGGCCATCTTGACCTGCCGCCTGACCGACCGCCCCTTGCGCCCGTGCTTCCCGGACGGCTTCCGCAACGAGGTCCACGTGGTGGGCATGGTGCTGAGCGCCGACCAGGAGAACCCCCACGACGTGTCGGTGATCAACGGCGCCTCGGCGGCGCTGACCATCTCCGGCGTGCCGTTCAGCGGCCCGATCGGCGCCGTGCGCATCGCCTTCTCCACCGAGGGCGAGTGGATCCCCTTCCCGACCTATCAGGAGTCCGAGGCGGCCACGTTCGACATGGTCGTCGCCGGCCGGGTCCTCGACGACGGCGACGTCGCCATCATGATGGTCGAGGCCGGGGGCACCGAGGCCGCCTGGCCCGCGTTCGAGGCCGGTGCGCCGAAGGTCGACGAGGCCGTCCTGGCGTCGGGCCTCGAGGCCGCCAAGGCCCACATCGCCCAGTCGGTGCAGATGCAGCTCGACCTCAAGGCGGCGCTGCCGCCGGCCACGCCGATGACCTACGAGCTCCAGGTCGACTACAGCGACGAGATCTACGCCGCCGTCGACAGCTACGGGGCCCGCATCGCCGAGGTGTACGGCATCGCCGACAAGCAGGACCGGGCCACCGCCGAGGGTGCGCTGCGCGACGAGGTCCTCGAGGCCCTGACCCCGCAGTTCGCCGGTGCCGAGGGCGAGAACACCGCCGCGGCGCAGAAGCAGATCAAGGCCGCCTTCAAGTCGGTCGCCAAGGAGCGGGTGCGCAGCCGCATCGTGTCCGAGGGCGTCCGCATCGACGGCCGCGGTCCCGCCGACATCCGGCCGCTGTCGGCCGAGGTCGAGGTGCTCCCCAAGGTGCACGGCTCGGGCCTGTTCCAGCGCGGCGAGACGCAGGTGCTCAACGTGTGCACGCTCGGCATGAGCCGCATGGAGCAGATGCTCGACACGCTCGGCGTCGTCGATCGCAAGCGCTACATGCACCACTACAACTTCCCGCCGTTCTCCACCGGCGAGACCGGCTTCATGCGCGGCCCGAAGCGCCGTGAGATCGGCCACGGTGCGCTCGCCGAGCGCGCCCTGGTGCCGGTGCTCCCCTCGACGTCGGAGTTCCCGTACACCATCCGCACCGTCTCGGACGTGCTCGCCTCCAACGGCTCCACCTCGATGGCGTCGGTGTGTGGCTCGAGCCTGTCGCTGATGGACGCCGGTGTACCGATCAAGGCGCCCGTCGCCGGCATCGCCATGGGCCTGATCTACAAGGACGGCACGTACGTCACGCTGACCGACATCCTCGGCGCCGAGGACGCCTTCGGCGACATGGACTTCAAGGTCGCCGGCTCGGCCGACGTCGTCACCGCCCTGCAGCTCGACACCAAGATCGACGGGATCCCGGCCGACGTCCTGGCCAAGGCGCTGC
>JAGQTE010000173.1 GCA_020439175.1 Acidimicrobiales bacterium
AGGCGGCGAGGCTGAGCCAGTAGGACAGCAGGGTGTCGCGGGCCCAGGTGGTGAGGGGTTCGCCGGTGGGGAGGAACCGGTCGTGTGGGTCCACGGTGGGTGGTGCTGGGAGCTGGTCGGGTGGCGGCCTTCGGATGGAGCCGACGGTGGTGCCGTCGGGCCGGATGAAGGTGAGGTTGCCGGGGGTGCCGGTGATCTGCCAGCCGGGCTTGTGGATCAGGCTGTGATGCAGTTGGCAGAGACAGACCAGGTTGTCGAGCCGCGT
Source organism: Acidimicrobiales bacterium (assembly GCA_020439175.1). Lineage (GTDB taxonomy): Bacteria > Actinomycetota > Acidimicrobiia > Acidimicrobiales > Acidimicrobilacustridaceae > JAGQTE01. The sequence continues at coordinate 266 of JAGQTE010000173.1, forward strand.
CGTGCCGCCGGCGGCGGCGTGATGCAGGTGGTGCAGCTTCAACCAGCGGGTGCGGTTGCATCCCGGGAAGCTGCACGTGCGGTCCCGCACATAGGCGGCGGCACGCTGCCCGGGCCCGGCGAGGCGATGCTCGCGGGTGACGCCCTCGGGATCGAGATCGTTCATGACGACCGCCCGCCAGGCAGCGTCGCACGCCATGCGCCGGGCCGTCTGGGGGTCGAGCGCGTCTGCGTCGTGGAGGCGGGCGGCCTGGTTCTGCCAGCCGGCGTCGATGTCAGCCTTGTCGAGGTGCACGATCGCCTGATGCGACGACGGCACCAACCCGTCGGCCCGGCCGGCTGCCACGTGCGCCAGGTAGCCGGCGAAGATGTTCGCCAACGCCTCGGCCCGAGACAGCAACCGCCCCTCGCCGGGCCGCACCCCGTCTTGGGCGTCGAGATCACGGAGGCGGCGGTCCTCGGCCTGCTCCCCCGCGATCGCCGACGAGATCGTGGCACCCAGCTCAGCGCCGACATCGCCACCGAACCGGTAGCGGCCGTCCTCGTCGAAATGCCCCCAGAACTCGTCAGGCCGCTCGGCCGGCGGCACCGGCGGCTCGGCGTCAGGTTCTGTAGGGGCGGCCTTCTGGTACGACCGGATCAGCTTGATCAGCTGCGCCCCCGACGCCACCGAGGCGGCCTCGACCAGGGCAGCCTCGTTGGCCGGGGTCGCCACCCGCACCATCGCATCCACGACCCCCTCCGACACCGACCCCGCCTCGAACACCGACGCGATCGCCGGGAGCTCGGCCAGCTTCGTGCCGATGCGCACCGCCCGAGCCGCCTCCGCCGGCGTCACCCCCGTCGACAGACACAACCACTGCCGCGCCGTGCACCCCGCCGGCGTCGCCGACGCCGCGATCCGTGCCGCCAACGCCGCGTACTCGGCCTGCAGCACCGAGATCTGCGTCGCCACCGCGCGAGCCCGCTCCGCCAACGCATCTTGGGCTTCGGCGCTGAGCAGCTCCCCTACTGGTGCATCGGCTTCCTGGTCGAACATGTGTTCCATTGTGGAACCCCACCAGCACCCGTACAACCCCTTTTCAAACCTTCTCCCACAGCACCACCGAATATTCGGCGGGCTCGTCAGCGGTGCTGGCCGGTGTCGTCGAAGCCGGGCAACCTCGGTTGGGCTGGTGCCGAGCCGTCGTCCGCCCCCGGAGGCGCCTGTCCCCACTGGGGTTCGGCGGTCTGCCATCCCGTCACCACCGCTTGGCCCGACATCGTCTGCTCCGGCTCCGGTGCATCCGGTCCTGCCGGTGCATCCGGCAGTGCCGGTCCATCCGTGATGGCGGGCGCCTCCGGCTGCGGCGGAGCCTCGACCACCGTGACCTCGCCCAGATCGGGCCCGGCGATCGGCACCGGGTCGGCGAGGATGGCGCCGGGCTCGACCGGATGCAGGGGTGGTGTCAACGCCCGGCCGTCCGGCGAGAACAGCCCGGCATCGGGCGCCTCGACCAAGGCGCTCGGCACCGGCACATCCGGCTCACCGAGCAGGCCGGGGCCGCGCAGCGCGTCGTCGAGGGCGACCGTGGCGTCGTCGGGACCCGCTGGTGGGCGCGCCGGTGGTGCGCTCGGTGCTTCGTCAGACCAGACCGTCGTGGTGTCGAAGGCGCCGCCGTTCGCGACGCCAGAGACCCCCGACGACCCGCTCCGCCGGCGCTCGCGCAAGACGTCGAGCAGGCGACGCCAGTGCGGGTCGCGCTGCGGCAGCTCATCGCGTCGGCCCTGCAGCACCTCCTGCACGCGGCGGAACTGCACGAGGTAGGCCACCAACCCGTAGCCGACGACGAGGGCGATGAAGAGGTAGCCGTAGTCCAACAGGATGGGCAACGCCACGGGGAACAGCGCTCCGACCACCCACACCAGCTGGAAGCGGGCTTCGAATTTGGCGAACGACCGGCCGCGGTTGGCATCGGGCGCGTCGCGCTGCACCAGCGCGTCGAAGCCCTGCTTGGCGATGCTCGACGTCATGCCGATGGCGAACGAGATCAGCGCCGCCGATGCCAGGTCGTCCAGCACGATGCTGGCGATGGCGGCGAGCACGGTGGCGCCCATGGCCACCATCAGCATCTGCTCCTCCACCAGCTTGCGCCGCAGCAGCGGGGCCAGGCCGGCGCCGCTGAGGAAGCCCGCCTGCGCGGTCAGTGCCACCACGAGGTACCACCACAGCGGCGTCTCGACATCGCTGCGGAACGAGAAGGCGATCAGGAACGTCAAGAAGCCGACGGTGAAGCGCACGATGGCCATGGCCGACAGGGCATGGCGGATGCCGGCGCCGCGCAGCTCCTCCTTCTCCGCCGCTCCGAGCGGCTCGGGCGCCACCCGCACGTCCGGCAGGGCGAACGCCTGCACGGCGGCGGCGACGAACACGACGCCGGCGAGCACCAGCACCACCGACGGCCCGGCGTCGCCGAACAGCTTGGAGGCCGCCAGGCCCGGGCCGCCCGCCACGACCGCCGCCAGGGCGCCCAGCAGGCTGAGCTTCGAGTTGGCCTCGACCAGCTCGTCGTCGTTGCGCACGGTCGTCGGCAACAGGGCGCTCTTGGAGATGAGGTGCACCTTGGAGAACACCAGCATCAAGAAGGCCTCGATGTAGAGCCAGAAGGTCGTGTAGTCGCGCACCAGCAGGAAGGCGATCAACGCCCGAGCCAACGCCGAGGCGAAGATCACCCAACGGCGCCCACCGGCCGCCCGGTCGATCAGCGGCCCGATGAACGGGCTGGCGATGGCGAACGGCGCCAAGGTCAGCATCAGGTACAGCAGGACGTCGGTGCGCGGCGCGTTCGGGTCGCTGTTGAAGAACACCGTGGTCGCCAGGCCGATGGTGAACAGCGCGTCGCCGGCCACCGACAGCAGGTGCGTGCGCGCCAGGCGGCTGAAGGCGCTGATGGGTCCGCGACGCCCGAGGTCGCGGGCGGCGATGCGCGGCTCGACCGCCTTGATGGGACGGCCCGACGACGGCGGTCGGCGGCGAGGTGGCGCGACGGCACCCTGCACCGCCGTCGGATCCAGTTGCCCGGACGGCACCTGGCCCGGGCCCGGGTCGTTCGGCCTCACCACCCGGTCAAGGTTAGGGGTCAGCTTCGGGGAAGCTCGTACTTGTAGCCGAGCCCCCGGATGGTGACGATCCGCTCTGGGTTCGACGGGTCGCGCTCGATCTTGGCGCGCAGCCGCTTCACGTGGACGTCGAGCGTCTTGGTGTCGCCGACGTAGTCGTAGCCCCACACCCGGTGGATCAGCTGGTCGCGGGTGAGGACCCTGCCGGCGTGCTCGAGCAGCAGGGCCAGCAGCTCGAACTCCTTGAGGGGGAGGCGGACGTCGGCGCCGGCCACGCTCACCTCGTGACGGGCATGGTCCAGCCGCACGTCGCCCACCGTGAGGATCTCGTCGTCGAGGTCGTCGACCACCACCTCACCCTCGGCCGCCGGCAGCGACCGCCCGCGCAGCACGGCGCGCATGCGCGCCACCAGCTCGCGCAGGCGGAACGGCTTGGTCACGTAGTCGTCGGCACCGACCTCGAGACCCACCACGGTGTCGACCTCCGAGCTCTTGGCCGTGAGCATGATGATCGGCACGTTGGACCGGCTGCGGATCTCACGGCACACGTCGAGGCCCGACACCTTCGGCAGCATCAGGTCGAGCAGCACGAGGTCGGCACCGTCGCGGCTGAAGGCGTCGATCGCCTCGGCGCCGTCACGGGCCACCGTCAGGTCGAAGCCCTCCTTGGCCAGGCGGGCGGTGAGCGCTTCGACGAAGGACTCCTCGTCCTCGACGAGCAGCACGCGGGTCGTCGCCGCCATCGGCGCCGTCATGACGCAACCTCCAGGGGATCGATCACACCCGGTGCGAGCACGCCGGGCAGGCGCAGCGAGAACGTGGTGCCCTCGCCGAGCCGGGACTCGACCTCGACGTCGCCGCCGTGGTTGGCCACGACATGGCGCACGATCGACAGCCCGAGGCCGGTGCCTCCGGTCTGGCGGCTGCGCGCCGTGTCGACGCGATAGAAGCGCTCGAAGACCCGTTCGAGGTCCTTGCCGGGGATGCCGATGCCGTGGTCGCGCACGGCGATGACGGCGTGGTCGTCCTCGACGAGCGCCCGCACGTCGACGACCGACCCGGGGTCCGAGTACTTGAGGGCGTTGTCGAGCAGGTTGGCGATCGCCGAGGCGAGCTGGCGCCGGTCGGCCTCGATCTGCATCCCGAGCGGCACCCGCACCTGCACGTGGCTGTTGCGCTGCTCGGCCGCCTGCTCGACGCGGGCGACGGCGTCGGCCACGACCGCCGCCACGTCGACCGGCTCGAGCTCGAGCACGGCCTCGCCCTCGATGCGCGACAGCTCGAGCAGGTCCTCGATGGTGCGCGCCAGCCGATCGATCTCGTCGACGAATCGGGCCTGCAGCCGCGCCACGACGTCGGGGTCGTCCTCGTCCTCGATGGCCTCCGACAGCAAGCTGAGGGCACCGACCGGCGTCTTGAGCTCGTGGCTGACGTTGGCGACGAAGTCGCGGCGCATGAGGTCGACGCGCTGGCGTTCGGTCTCGTCGCCGACGCGCACCAGCGCACCGTCGAGGACGTCGCCGGCGAACAGCGGGGTGGCCGTGACGACCAGGTGGCGGCGCGGCGGCCCGTACAGGTCCAGGTGGCGCTGGCCGCGCTCGCCGGCCAGGGCTTCGCCGACGAGCTCCTGCACGGCGGCGGCGACGAGCGCGTCGCCGTGTCGGGCCGAGGCCAGGACGCCGGCGGCGGCGTTGGCGTAGCGCTGCTCGCCGGCGGCGTCGACGATCACCACCGCCTCGGGGATGGCGTCGAGCGCCCGCG
>JAGQTE010000023.1 GCA_020439175.1 Acidimicrobiales bacterium
GAAGGTGTCCATGCGCAGTGTCTACCGCCGACGGCTGCGGCGGTGCGTCGTGGAAGCTGCGGCGTCGATACTGGTGCGGTGGAGGCTGGTGGACGTCCGAGTCGAGACGAGCGACTCGCCGGGGTGCTGGCGATGGTCAGCTTCCTCGTGTGTGGCGTCCTCGGCCAGGTGCTCGTGCTGTGGTGGGCCCACCGAAGGCGGAGCCTGTTCGCCCGTCGCGCCGCGTGGGCCTCCCTGGCGCTCGAAGGAGTCCTGATCGTGGCGCTCGTGCTGCTGGCAGTGCCGGCGGTCCTCGACCTGCCGGCCGTGTTCCTCGCGCTGTTCGTCGTCGTGTGGTTGGGGCAGCTGGCACTCGCCGTGCTGGCGGTCGTGCTGGCCATCCGGGCGTGGCGCGGGCACGAGGTCGCCGACGGTCCGCTCCCGGCGTGGCTCACCGATCGGCTGCCTTCCGAGGCGTGACGGGGTGTCCGCTCCGGCGTCGTGACCGCTGCCTGCAAGCGCTTGCATGATCGGCGGCGAGCGGGGAGACTGCCGACCATGACCGCCGAGCTGCACCCGATCGACCGGCTGCGTCCGCGGCGCCGCATCACCGGGTGCGCCGCCGTGCTGCTCCCGTTCCGCGACGACGGCACCGTCGACTGGGACGGGTTCCGGTCGCTGCTCGAGCGCACCGTCACCGCCGGGCTGACGCCGGCGGTGAACATGGACACCGGGTATGTCCAGCTCATCGACCCGCCGACGCGCGCCCGCGTCCTGACCGAGGCGGCGGCCGTCGCCGGCACCGCGTTCCTGGCCGGCGCCATGGTGGACGACACCGAGGGTGCCGCCTTCGCCCCCGACGCCTACGCCGCCGCGCTCGACGCCGTGCAGCAGGCCGGCGGCACACCGGTCGTGTTCCCGTCGTGGGGCCTCAACGCCCTCGAGCCCGAGGCGTGGGTGGCGGCGCACGCCGGCTTCGCCACGACCTGCGACCGGTTCATCGGGTTCGAGCTCGGCCCGCAGTTCGTCCCCTACGGGCGCATCTACCCGCTCGACGCCTACCGGAACCTGCTCGACGTGACGGCGTGCGTCGGTGCCAAGCACTCGTCGCTGTCCCGCCAGGCCGAGTGGGACCGCCTGGCCGTGCGCGACGCCGTGCGCCCCGACTTCCGGGTGTTCACCGGCAACGACCTGGCGATCGACATGGTCTGCTACGGCAGCGACTACCTCCTCGGCCTCGCCGCCTTCGCCCCCGACCTGTTCGCCCGCCGCGACGCCCTGTGGGCCGACGGCGACGCCGGCTTCTACGAGCTGAACGACCGCCTGCAGTACCTCGGCGCCTTCGCCTTCCGGACACCGGTCCCCGGCTACCGCCACGACGCCGCCATGTTCCTGCGCCTGCGCGGCTGGATCGACTACGACGCCGTCCCGAGCGGAGCCGCCACCCGGCCCGACGCCGATCGCGACGTGCTGGCCCAGATCGCCCGTGACCTCGAGGTGCTGGCGTGAGCGACAGCCGGCCCGACATCGTGCAGGTGAAGCGCCTGATATCGCCGGACGACCTCCGGGCGCGCTGCGCCGCGCTCGGCATCGACCTGCCGATCGACGAAGCCGTGGAACCCGGCGGTCCCTTGGCGCAGCAATTGACGGTCACCGACGGATCCGCCGGCACCCGGACCATCGGCAACCGGTGGGCGGTGTTGCCGATGGAGGGCTGGGACGGCACCGTCGACGGCCTGCCGACCGACCTCGTCCGACGCCGATGGGAGCGCTTCGGCGCCAGCGGCGCCAAGCTCATCTGGGGCGGCGAGGCCGTGGCAGTCGTCCCCGA
>JAGQTE010000174.1 GCA_020439175.1 Acidimicrobiales bacterium
TCACCATCTACGACCAGTCCGACGCCCAGCGCCTCGTCGGCTACGTCATCCGGGACCTCAACCTCGACCCCAAGAAGTTCCCGCCCCGGTCGGTGCACGCCACCATCTCGTCGACCAAGAACGAGGGCGTCGGCGTGACCGAGTTCGCCGAGCGGGCGTCGATGATCTTCGAGCGCAAGATCGCCGACGTCTACCGCGAGTACCAGGCCCGCCTGCTCAAGGCCGGCGCCATGGACTTCGACGACCTGCTCGGGGTCACCGTCGAGCTGTTCCAGAAGCACCCCGATGTGCTGGCCCACTACCAGCGCCGGTTCCGCCACGTCCTCGTCGACGAGTACCAGGACACCAACGCCGTCCAGAACGAGCTGGTGCTGCTGCTCGCCGCCGAGCACCGCAACGTGTGCGTGGTGGGTGACAGCGACCAGTGCCTCCCTCCGGGAACCCTCGTGCGCACCCCGAGCGGTACCACGCCGATCGAGGAGATCGAGGTGGGCGACGAGGTGCTCGGCACCTACGGTCATCCCTCGGTCGAGCCGGCGAAGGTGACGGCGGTCGCGCCGGGCGCCTACAGCGGGACGGTGGTCACCGTGCACGCGGGTGGTCGCACGATCACCGGCACGCCGCACCACGTCCTCCCGGTCGAGCTGTCGCTGCCGGCCGGCGGACATCTCGTCTATCTGATGCAGCGGACCGACCGCGGCTACCGGATCGGCCGGACCACAGCCGTCCGCAAGAACCGCGACGGCAAGGAGGCGCCGGGCTTCCAGGTGCGGATGAACCAAGAGCACGCCGACGCCCTGTGGATCCTCCAGGTGTGCGACACCGCGGCGGAAGCTGCGTACTGGGAGGCGTGGTTCGCCGCCGAGTACGGGTTGCCGACGACGCTGTTCCACGGCGTCGGCCGCAACCTCACGATGGACGAGGACTGGCTGGCTCGCCTGTTCGACACGATCGACACCGAGACCCGGGCGAAGTCGCTGATGGACGATCTGCTCCTGCACCCGGACTTCCCTCACTACCGGCCCCAGAACGGTCGTCGCCGTCAGACAGTGAACCTGACGATGTTCTCGAACCGTGGGCCACGCCGCCGGCCGGGTCACCGTGTCCAGTGGTCGTCGAACCGGGCCGATGTCGCTGCCAAGCTGCGCGACGGCGGGTTCCCCACGCGCCCGGCCAAGCGACCGGGATCGGTGCGCTTCGAGACGGCGCGCGCCAGCTACGTCGAGGCCGTGGACCTGGCACGCGCCCTCGCCGATGCCGGTGGCTTGCGCATCCGGCGGCGGATGCAGATCGCCGACACCGTCTACGAGTGTCAGCCGCTGGCGCACCTGCGGCCGGGCATGACCGTGCTGGTTGCGGACGATGCCGGGCACCTGGTGCCCACCCGCGTCGATCGGGTCGAGCAGGACCACTACGACGGCCCGGTCTACGACCTCGAGGTGGCCGGCGCCCACAGCTACGTCGCCGACGGTGTGCTGGTCCACAACAGCATCTACGCCTTCCGGGCGGCCGACATCCGCAACATCTTGGAGTTCGAGGAGGCGTTCCCCGACGCCACCGTCGTGGTGCTCGAGCAGAACTACCGCAGCTCGCAGACCATCCTCGACGCCGCCAACGCCGTCATCGCCAACAACCTCGGTCGCAAGCCCAAGGAGCTGTGGACCGAGTCGGGCCCCGGCGACACGATCGTGCGCTACGCCGCCGACGACGAGCTGGACGAGGCGCAGTACGTCGCCCGCCGCATCGCCGAGCAGCACGACACCGGCGGCATGCGCTGGGGCGACCAGGCCGTCTTCTACCGGACCAACGCCCAGAGCCGCGTGATGGAGGAGCAGCTGATGCGCTCCGGCATCCCGTACAAGGTGATCGGCGGCACGCGCTTCTACGACCGCAAGGAGGTCAAGGACGCGCTCGCCTACCTGAAGGCGGTGGTGAACCCGGCCGACGAGGTCAGCGTCAAGCGCGTGCTCAACGTGCCGCGCCGCGGTGTCGGCGACTCGAGCATCGGCAAGCTCGACGCCTTCGCCAACGCCCAGGGCATCACGTTCACCCAGGCGCTGCGCCGCGCCGACGACGCCGGCATCACCGGCAAGGCCCGCAAGGGGATCGAGACGTTCCTGACCCTGATCGACGGCGTCAGCGACTACGTGCAGGACGGGCCCGCGCTCGTGCTCGAGGAGTTGCTGAAGCGCTCCGGCTACGTCACCGAGCTCGAGAAGGAGCACACCGTCGAGGCCGAGGGGCGCATCGAGAACCTGGGCGAGCTGCTCGCCGCGGCGCAGGAGTTCGGCGACGTCGACGAGTTCCTGGAGTCGGTGTCGCTCGTCGCCGACACCGACCAGCTCGAGCTGGAGGACGACACCAGCGTCGTGCTGATGACGTTGCACTCGGCCAAGGGCCTCGAGTTCCCGGCCGTCTACATCATCGGCATGGAGGACGGCGTCTTCCCGCACCTGCGCTCGATCGGCGAGCCGAACGAGCTCGAGGAGGAGCGGCGCCTGGCGTACGTGGGCATCACCCGCGCCATGCAGCACCTGACGGTCAGCCACGCCTGGGCGCGCATGCTCTACGGCGGTACGCAGTACAACCCGCCGAGCCGCTTCCTCGACGAGATCCCCGAGCACCTCGTCACCGTCGTCGAGGGCAGCCGGCGCGGCTCCCGACGAGGCTTCGGTTCGGGCGGTTCGGGCGGGTCGGGCGGCCGTGGCTCGGGCGGGTACGGCGCCGATCGGGGTGGGGAGCGCCGCGGCCCGAGCGTCGGCAGCTTCGACCCCGACGAGGACCAGGGCTGGGCGGCGCACCGCGAGCGCGTCGTCGACGCCGCCCTGCGTCCGAAGGGTCCGACGCCGTCGGGCGCGGAGGCGCTCGGGCTGCGCATCGGCGACGACGTCCGGCACCCGACGTTCGGCGAGGGCGTGATCGTCGACATGGACGGTGCCGGCGACAAGACCGTCGCCACGGTGCGGTTCCGTCAGGTCGGCACCAAGCAGCTCCTGCTCACCTGGGCGCCGCTCGAGAAGCTCGGCTGACGTCGGGGGCCGGCACACCGCCGACGCCCCGCGTCGTCAAGCGTCGACCGGCACGAAGTAGCCGACGACGTCGGCGATGAGGTGCACCGATCCTGCGTTGTTGAACAACCGGATCTGCCCCCCCGAGCCGATGCCGACCACCACCAGGTTGGGGATGGTCTGCCCGGTCGAGAAGTTGAGGTTCGACGCCACCGGCATCGACACCCCGTTGGGCCACGCCGTGACGTGGCTCGGCGCCGTGGCGCCCACAGCCGTGACGTTGAGCACCACGGCGGTGGCCCCCGCCGGGGGCACGCCACCCTGGCCGTTGATCGTCACCGTCCGCTGCACGGCGGCGCCCCACGGGGTGTTGTACCCGCCGGTGCCGAAGCGCGAGTCGAGGATGCGTGCCGGCTTGACCGGGACGAACGCCGAGCCGCTGGCCTTGTAGTAGCCGACCACGTCGCCGATGACGTCGGTCTGCCCGGAGTTGTTGAAGATCGAGATCTTGCCTCCGGTGCCGACGCCGACGATGACCATGTTCGGGATCGTGGTGCCGGCGTTGAAGTTCAGGTTCGACGCCACCGGCATGGTCACGCCCTTGGGCCAGACGGTGAGGTGGCTGGCGGCCGTGGCGTTGGTGACCGTCATGTTGACCGCCACGGCGGTGGCGTCGGCGGGGACGCCGCCCACGCCGGTGACGGTCAGGTCGATCGAGCTGCCGCCGGCGACCTTGGCCACGGTGCCGTTTCGACCGGTGCCGTCGCGCGTGTCGAGCACCCGCGCCGGGGTCACGGCGTTGTAGAGGTCGCCCGTGATGGCGTCCGTCGGGAACGCCGTGACGGGCTCGGTGCCTTCGTCGTACCAGCCCACGACGTCGGCGAGCAGGTCGATCTGTCCCGAGTTGTTGAACAGGCTCACGCGCCCGCCGTCCCCGATGCCGACCTTGACCAGGTTCGGCACGGTCTGGCCGGGCACCACGTTGAGGTTCGACGCCAGCGGCATGCCGACGCCCGCGGGCCACACCGTGACGTGGCTGGTGGCGGTGGGGCCGACGGCGGTCACGTTGAGCACGACCGCCGACACGCCGGTGGCGGGCACGCCGCCGCGGCCGGTCACCTGCAGATCGATCGACGAACCGCCGTTGACCTTGCCCGCGGCGCCGGTCCCGGTGCCGTCGCGCGTGTCGAGGAGGCGGGCCGGGGTGACCGGATGGAAGCCGGTACGCCGGGCCTCACAGGCGATGACCTGCACGTCGTCGATGTTCCAGATCGAGGCGGCGGCCTCGTTGTCGGTGCCGAGACGCCAGCGGAACCGCACGTTCTGCCCACCGAAGGACGACAGGTCGACCCGCACGGCCTGGAAGCCCCACGTGAACTTGGTCCACGCCTGGCGTCCGGCCAGCGGGTTGGCGAAGCCCGAGGTGACCGTGCCGTTGTAGCCGTTCTCGGTGATGCGCGACCCGGCGTCGAGCCAGGCCCCGCCGTTGAGGGAGTACTCGAGGACGCCGCCCTCGTAGAGCTGGCCGCCTCCGCCGTACTCGAACGAGTGCCAGTGGTTGAACCGCAGGTAGGACTGCGAACCGGCGGGCACGGCGATGTTGGTCGACTTGGCCACCTTGTGGTCGGTGACGGCGGGACCGCCGACCGCCAGCATCGAGTGCGTGCCACTCGTGGCGTAGGGCGACACGTTGTCGGGCTCGCCGAGGATGACCGTGCCGTCCTCGAGGTCCCAGGTGGCGGGGTCGTACACCCAGCCGTCGGTGCCGGTCTCCCAGTCCTCGGCGTAGATCGTCGTCGGCGTCTGCGTGGCGATGTCGCAGTCGGGTGCGTCGGGTGCGGCCGCACCGGTGACCGGCTGGCGGTCCATCTCCGTGGCGACGACCGCCTTGGCCACCTGGTTGCAGTCGCCGGCGGTGATGCCGCCGGTGCCGATCAGGTTCGTGCAGGCCTGGGGGAGGGCCTTGGCCAGGTCGGCGTAGTCGGATCCCGACACGAGGAACGAGGTGAGCACGCTGTAGTAGATGCGCGCCGCCTTGTCGATGCCGATGCCGCTGATCGACTGACCGTTGAAGGCGCCGCCGTCGACGATGAGCACGGCAGCCTTGTTGCCGACGCCGCTGTTGTAGTGGACGCCGCCGTTGTCGGCGAGGTCGCTCCAGTAGCGCGGGCTGCGCATGCGGTCGGGTTGGTTGAACTGCGCCGGGTTCGCCATGTTGCGGCCGGCGCCGCCGGGGATGTCCTCACCCATCAGCCAGCGCACGCCGGCGGCGTCGTTGCCGGCGCCGTTGGTCAGGTCGACGAACTCACCGAAGATGTCCGACATCGACTCGTTGATGGCGCCGGACTGCATGTAATAGAAGAGGTTGGCCTCGTGCTGGGTGACGCCGTGCGTCAGCTCGTGGCCGACGATGTCGTCGACCGAGGCGAACCCCGGGCCGTACACGATCTGCTCGCCGTCCCAGAAGGCGTTGTTGAACGGGCAGCCCGACGGGCAGTAGCGCACCGTCGAGGTGATGATCATCCCGGCGCCGTCGAGGCTGTCGCGTCCGAACCGGGTGTTGTAGAAGTCATAGACGTCGCCGGCGAAGTCGTAGGCCTTGTTCACGTCCGTGACGCCGGAGGCGGCGCCACCCTCGACCCGGGCGAACCCGCTGGTGCACGGGTACTTCGCCGAGGTGTTGGCGGCGTCGCAGACGCGCCGGTTCTTGGCGGCGTGGACGTCGTCGATGCGCAGCGCGATCGAGCCGTTGGCGGCGTCGACGAGGACCAGGTCGGCGATGGGCTGCCCGTCCGGGCCGGCGCTCGCCTCCACGCGCACCCGCCACACCAGCCGGGTGCCCACCGGGTCGGGGCTGCCGACGAGGGTCGGGTCATAGATCCACAGCTCCGGACGCGAGGCGACCAGGGGGACGGCGCCGAGCCCGTGGGCCTTGGCGCTGGCGGCGCGGGCGGCGGTGGCGGCGTCGGCGGCGGCGACGGTGGGGGACATCGAGGCGGGGGCGTCGTCGGCGGTCTCGCCGAGCACGGAGCGGACCTGGCCGGCGGCATCGGTCTGCACGGCGACCTCGCCGGCGAGCACCGGCACGCCGTCGATCGACTGCTGGAACCGCACGCCGGTGCCGTCGGGGGTGGTCGACGTCCCCGTCGCGGCGAAGGTCGTGCCGTCGGCCGAGCCGAAGTCGGCACCGAGGGTCGTGAGCACGCTCGTGGCGTTGGTGGTGGCGTCGCCGGCGCCGGTGAGCGCCTGGCCGTCGGCGGTGCCGACGAACTCGAGGTCGCCGTCGGCGTCGCGTCCGCTGTCGAGTGATCCGCTCACCCCGGACTGCAGCACCGCCAACCCCGTGGGCAGCGGTGCCGGCACCGCCGTGGCGGCCACCGGGAGCCCGACGACGGCGCTCGCCGCTGCGACCGCACCCACCACCCAACGTCGCGCTGTGCTCACCAACATCCTCCTTGCCGACCCTCCCGAACCCATCTCGGGATCCGGGCAGCCTACGGGCTGTGTCCCGTCTGTGCCGGGCGACCGTCCTGGTGGGCGCCGACGTGACGGTGCGTGTCGGGTTCGGGACTGGCAGAGGTCGTGGCCTCGGGTGGAGACTGGTCGCTTGTTGCGGCTGCCGGAGTCGATGCCCATGCGCACTGCCATCAAGCGAGCTGAGCTGCTCGTCCGTCGTGACGCCACCCTGGGCACCATCGCCCCCGAGCTGGCGGCGGTGTACGGCGACCGCCGCCTCGTGGAGGAGGCCGGTGGCGGCCTGCGGCTCACCTACCGCCAAGCGGCCAAGCGGGTGTGCCGATGGGCCGGCGGCGTCCGCGACCGCGTGGAGCCGGGCGACCGGGTCGTCATCGCTGCCGCCAACAGCTACGAGATGTTCCTGCTGACGATGGCGGTGTCGCGCGCCGGCGCCATCCCGGTGCCGTTGAACGAGCAGATGCGCCCGGATGAGATCCGCCACGTCATCGCCGACAGCGGCGCCGCGCTCACCATCCGCTCGGCCACCGAGATCGACGGTGCCGAGCCCGTCACCGAGCACCCGCAGCAGCGTCCGAGCGACATCGCTGCGCTCTTCTACACGTCGGGCACGACCGGTCGCCCCAAGGGCGTGGAGCTGACGCACCAGGCGTTGGTCGGCCAGGTCGTCGCCGGGGTGGCCTGGCCATCGGCGCTGCGTCGGGACGAGGCCCTCTATGCGCTGCCCATCGCCCACATCATGGGGTACGTGGTGCTGATGGGCATGGCGTGCGCCGGCATCGGCGTGTTCCTCATGCCGCACTTCCACCCGATCGACGTGCTCGACGCCATGGAGCGCCGACGGTCGAGCATCTTCATCGGCGTGCCCGCCATGTACCGGATGCTCGCCGAGGCCGGCGCCGCCGAGCGCGACCTGTCCAGCGTGCGGCTGTGGGCGTCGGGCGCCGACGCCATGCCGGCGGAGCTGGCCCAGCAATTCAAGAAGATGGGGGCGCTGGCGACCGTGCCGTTCGTCGGTCCGATCGGTGAGGCGACCTTCGCCGAGGGCTACGGCCTGGTCGAGTCGGCCGGCGGGGTGGCGGCGAAGGTCTCGCCCCCGTTCCTCAACCTGGGACTCGGCGACTCGGTCGGGTTCCAGCTGCCGGGCTACAAGATGCGCGTCGTCGACGACGAGGGCAACGACGTGGCGCAGGGACAGGTCGGCGAGCTCTGGGTGCAGGGTCCGGGCATCACCAAGGGCTACTGGAACGCCCCCGAGACGACGGCGCAGACCGTCACCGACGACGGGTGGCTGCGCACCGGCGACCTGGCACGCAAGGGCCCGCTCGGCACGGTGCTGTTCGCCGGCCGGCAGAAGGACGTGATCAAGCACGGCGGCTACTCGGTCTATGCCGTCGAGGTGCAGGCCTCGCTCGAGGACCACCCCGAGGTGCTCGAGGCCGCCGTGCTCGGCATGCCGCACCCGCGTGTCGGCGAGGTGCCCGTTGCGGCGGTGCGCCTGACCGAGGACGCCACGCTCACCCCGGAGCGGCTCATCGCCTGGGCCACCGAGCACGTCGCCGAGTACAAGGTGCCCCACCAGGTGGTGGTCGTCGACGAGCTGCCGCGCACGGGCACGAAGAAGGTGCAGAAGGACCAGCTGCGTCCGCTGTTCGCGCCGATCGACGCTCCCTGACCGTCCAAGGCCTCCGCCCGACGCGGCCGTCAGCTCGTCGGCGTGGGCTCGGCGTTGAGGTCGACGACGATGCGCTCGGTGCCGTCCTCCTCGCCCGGACGCACCTCGACGGCGAAGGCCTGCATCCCCGTCCCGTCCGCCGGGATGGTCGGCCCGCCGCAGGGGTCGACGAAGGTCGTGGTGCTCGCGTCCCACACGATGTTGCACTCGCGGCCGGTGCCGGGGCGGCGGGCATCGAAGGCGAACCATCCCGTCACCGGATCGTCGCCGAGGTGCTGCACGAAGATGTCCCGCTGGCCGCCCGCCGGGTCCGGGTACAGGATCGGCCCGTTGGCGGCGATGGCGTCGGCCTGCACGGTGGCGTACCCGGCGTCGAAGGTGTCCGAGCCGAGCTTCACCTCGACCTGACCCGTCGAGCGCAGCTGGGGCAGCGACACCAGCACGAACAGCAGGAGTCCGCCGGCGATGATGACGGCGCTGATCGCCATGATGACGACGGTGCGGGGACTGAGGCGGGTCTGCTGGACAGGGCTCATGATGTGCAGGCGGTCGCCGGCGCTCGGCGGTCCGGCGTCACCGTAGTATCGGCGCCGTGAAACGCCCGTACCGAGTCATCGTCGCCAAACCCGGTCTCGACGGACATGATCGCGGCGTGAAGGTGATCGCCCGGGCGCTGCGCGACGCCGGGTTCGAGGTGATCTACACCGGGCTGTTCCAGACGCCGGCGCAGGTCGCCACCTCCGCCATGCAGGAGGATGCCGACGCGGTGGGGCTGTCGGTGCTGTCGGGCGCACACCTGACGTTGTTCCCGCGCGTCGTCGAGGAGCTGGCCGAGCGTGAGCTCGACGACGTGCTGGTGTTCGGCGGCGGCATCATCCCCGAGGCCGACGTCGCCGAGCTGGAGGCCGCCGGCGTGGCGCGCATCTTCACCCCGGGTGCGCCGCTCGACGAGATCGCGGCGTGGCTCGAGGCGGCGCTCGACGCCCGCGAGGGCTGATCCGACCGCGGCAGCGGGCGATTCCTCCGGCGGACGGACGTTCGCTAGCGTTGCGCCCCGTGCTGAACCGACGCCTTGCCCTCGCGCCCCTCGCCGCCGCTGCTGCTCTGCTGGCGGTGTCGTGCGGCTCCAAGTCCGACGAGCCCGAGGTGGCGCTGACGATCCCCGGCGGGTCGACGACGCTGAGCGCCCCCGAGGCGTCGCCGTCGACCTCGACGGCGCTCAACTGCGACCCGGCGACGGTCACGCCGCCCGACCCATCGGCCAAGCCCACCGTGACCGTGCCCGAGGGCGCGGCACCGACCGAGCTGGTCTCCACCGATCTGGTGGTGGGCACGGGCGCCGAGGCCAAGGCCGGCGACACGGTGCAGGTCGAGTACGTCGGCGTCCTCTACGACGGCGGCACCCAGTTCGACGCCTCCTGGGACCGTGGGGCCGAGCCGTTCGAGTTCGAGCTCGGGGCCGGCATGGTCATCCAGGGCTGGGATGAGGGCGTGCAGGGCATGAAGGTCGGCGGCCAGCGCCAGCTGGTCATCCCTGCCGATCTCGCCTACGGCGAGCAGGGCGCCGGGGCCGACATCCCGCCGAACGCTACCCTCGTGTTCGTGGTCGATCTGCTCCAGGTCTGCTCGCCCGAGGCGGCCGACGCCGCCACGACCGGGTCGACGGCTGGTGCGGACGGGGCCGACCCGACGGCGGCGACCGACGCCACCGGCGAGACGACCACCACCGTGGCCGCCGACGCTCCGAGCACGACCGTCGCCAACTGAGCGACGGCCAGGCCGGCGCTGGGCCGGACGTTTCGCCACCTGTCGGCGACCTGGCTACGGTGTCGCCCCGTGGATCTTCTGGAATACCAAGGCAAGCAGCACTTCGCGTCCTTCGGTATCCCGGTCTCCGACGGGCGAGCGGTCCGAACGGTCGATGAGGCCCTCGCCGCCGCCGAGGAGGTCGGGTACCCGGTCGTCGTGAAGGCCCAGGTGCACGTCGGCGGTCGCGGCAAGGCCGGCGGCGTCAAGCTGGCGTCGAACGCCGACGAGTGCAACGAGCACGCGTCGAACATCCTGGGCATGGACATCAAGGGGCACACGGTCGAGATCGTGTGGATCGAGCACGCCTCGGACATCGCCGAGGAGTACTACGCCAGCTTCACGCTGGACCGCTCGGCCAAGAAGCACCTCGGCATGCTCTCCGCCCAGGGCGGCGTCGAGATCGAGACCGTGGCCGAGAGCGATCCCGACGCCATCGCCAAGATCTGGGTCGACCCGGTCGACGGGCTGACCGAGGAGCAGGCCCGCTCGTGGGTCCTCGCCGCCAAGCTCAACCCGGACGTCACCGACGGCGCTGTGGCGCTGCTGCGCAAGCTCTACACCGCGTACACCGAGGGCGACGCCGACCTGGTCGAGATCAACCCGCTGATCGTCACCCCGTCGGGTGCGGTCCACGCGCTCGACGCCAAGGTGACGTTGGACAACAACGCCACGTACCGGCACGAGGGCTGGGACGAGTTCGACGCCACCCAGGTGCGCGACGAGCGTGAGCAGGCGGCGCACGACGCCGACCTGCAGTACGTCGGCCTCGACGGGTCCGTCGGCATCATCGCCAACGGCGCCGGGCTGGCGATGTCGACGCTCGACGTCGTCAACCAGGTCGGGGGCGAGCCCGCCAACTTCTTGGACGTGGGCGGCGGCGCCGACGCCGACAAGTTCGTCCAGGCCCTCACGATCATCGACAACGACCCGCGGGTCCGGTCGATCTTCATCAACATCTTCGGCGGCATCACCCGAGGTGAAGAGGTCGCCAACGGCATCATCACGGCGCTGGAGCGCATCGACATCTCCAGCCCGATCGTGATCCGCCTCGACGGGACCAACGCCGAGGAGGGCCGGGCCATCCTCGAGCCGCACCTGTCGGACAACCTCCAGATGGCGCCGACCATGCTCGACGCCGCCCGCAAGGCCGTCGAGCTCGCAGGAGGCACGCCGCGATGAGCATCTTCGTCGACGAGACCACCAAGGTCGTCTACCAGGGCCTCACCGGCTCCCAGGGCCGCTACTACGGCCTGCTCAACCGGGACTACGGCACGCAGGTCGTCGCCGGCACCAACCCGCGCAAGGCCGGCACCGACGTGGACGGCATCCCGGTCTTCGCCACCGTGGCCGACGCCGTCGAGGCCACCGGCGCCACGGCCAGCTGCATCTTCATCCCCGCCGCGGGCGTGAAGGCGGCGGTCATGGAAGCGGCCGAGGGCGGCATCGAATTCATCGTGTGCATCACCGAGGGCGTGCCGGCCCAGGACGAAGCGTGGTTCTTCAACAAGCTCAAGCGCGACTTCCCCGGCGTGCAGCTGCTCGGTCCGAACTGCCCGGGCATCATCAGCCCCGGCAAGTGCAACATCGGCATCACCGCCGGCCACATCGCCAAGCCGGGCGGACCGGTCGGCATCGTCAGCCGGTCGGGCACCTTGACCTACCAGGCGCTGTACGAGCTCAAGCTGCGGGACATCGGGGTCACCACGTGCGTCGGCATCGGCGGCGGCCCGGTGCCCGGCACCAGCTTCATCGACTGCCTCGAGGTGTTCGAGGCCGCCCCCGAGACCAAGGCCGTCATGCTGATCGGCGAGATCGGCGGCTCGGCTGAGGAAGAGGCGGCCGAGTTCATCAAGAACAAGATGAGCAAGCCCGTGTCGGCCTACATCGCCGGCGTCACGGCGCCGGCCGGCAAGAAGATGGGCCACGCCGGTGCCATCGTGTCCGGTGGCAAGGGCACGGCGCAGGGGAAGATGGAGGCCCTCCAGGCCGCCGGTGTGCGCGTGGGCCGCAACCCCACCGAGGCCGGCGAGCACATGGTGGACATCGTCCGCGAGCACGGCTGGTCCTGA
>JAGQTE010000175.1 GCA_020439175.1 Acidimicrobiales bacterium
CCGAACGTGGTGATCATCCTCCTCGACGACGTCGGCTACGGGCAGCTGTCGCCCTTCGGCGGCCTGATCGACACCCCCAACCTCGACCGCCTCGCCGACCGCGGCCTGCGCTACGCCAACTTCCAGACCACGGCGCTGTGCTCGCCCACCCGCGGCAGCCTGCTCACCGGACGCAACCACCACCGCCTCGGCCTGTCCGCCATCACCGAGCTGTCGATGGGCTTCCCCGCCCACAACGGCACGATGGGCCCCGAGCACGGGATGCTGTCGGAGATCCTCGTCGAGCGCGGCTACAACACCTTCGCCGTCGGCAAGTGGCACCTCACCCCGCCGGAGGAGACGTCGCCCGCCGGGCCGTTCGTCCGCTGGCCCCTCGGGCGCGGCTTCGAGCGCTACTACGGCTTCCTCGGCGGCGACACCGACCAGTTCCACCCCGACCTGGTGCACGACAACCACTGGGTGCCCCAGCCCTCGCAGCCGGCAGACGGCTACCACCTCAACATCGACCTGGCGGACCACGCCATCGACTGCATCAAGGACGCGCACAACAACGCGCCCGACAAGCCGTTCCTCCTCTACTTCTGCCCCGGCGCCGGGCACGCCCCGCACCAGGTCGAGCGGGAGTGGATCGACCGCTACGCCGGCGCCTTCGACATGGGTTGGGACGAGTACCGGCGCCAGGTGTTCCAGCGCCAGCTCGACGCCGGGCTGCTGCCCGGCCACACCGAGCTGTCCGAGCGGGACCCGGACGTGCCGGCGTGGGACTCGCTCTCGGATGACGCCAAGCGGATGTGCGCCCGTCAGATGGAGGTGTACGCCGGCTTCCTGTCGCAGACCGATCACCACATCGGCCGCATCCTCGACTTCATCGAGTCGATCGGCGAGCTCGACGACACGCTCGTGCTGTTCATGTGCGACAACGGCGCCTCCGCCGAGGGCGGCGTGGAGGGCAGCCGCAACGAAGGCCTGTTCTTCAACCTGGCCCCGGAGACCCTCGAGGACAACCTGGCCGTCTACGACGTGTGGGGCTCCGAGGACACCTTCAACCACTACGCCTGGGGCTGGGCGTGGGCGGGCGACACGCCCTTCCGCCGCTGGAAGCGCGAGACCTACCGGGGTGGCGTCACCGACGCCCTGATCGTGTCGTGGCCGTCGCGCATCGACGACCAGGGCGGCGTGCGCCAGCAGTACACCCACGTCACCGACATCACGCCGACGATCCTCGACCTGCTCGGCATCGAGGCGCCCGAGGTCATCCGCGGCGTGCCCCAGTCGACGATGGACGGGGTCAGCTTCGCCCCGACGCTCGTCGACGCCGACGCACCGAGCGAGCACCACGTGCAGCTGGCCGAGATGTTCGGGCACCGGGCCATCTACGCCGACGGGTGGAAGGCGGTGTGCCCGTACCCGGGGCCGAGCCTGATCGAAGGCGTGGAGAAGGGCCACCCGTTCGGCACACCGATCACCGAGGACCTCCTCGCCAAGCTCGACGCCGAGGACTGGGAGCTGTACCACCTCGACGCCGACCCCGCCGAGTGCCACGACCTGGCCGCCGAGCAGCCCGACAAGCTCGCCGAGCTGGTCGACCTGTGGTGGTCCGAGGCGGAGCGCAACGAGGCGCTGCCGCTCGTCGTCGGCCTGACGCGCCTGCTGGCGCGCCGGCCCCGCATCGGCGGCCACGGCCAGACGTTCGACTTCCTGCCCGGCGGCTCACCCATCCCGTTCGCCGCCACCCCGCGCGTGGCCGGCCGCTCGCACAGCTTCACCGCCCACGTCGACATCGCCAACGACGGCGCCGACGGCGTGCTGGTCATCCAGGGCAACCGCCACGGCGGCTACGCCTTCTACGTCGCCGACGGCCACCTGCACTTCACCTACAACTACCTCGGCCTCGACCGCTGGACGGTGTCGTCGCAGACGCCGGTGCCGTCGGGCGCCCATCGCCTGCGGGTGGAGGTCGTGCTCGTCGGCGCGCCCGACGCGGCCCGCGGCCACGGCAAACCCGCCGAGGTGCGCCTCTACGTGGACGACGTGCCCGCCGGCTACGGCGAGCTGCCCTGGACGGTGCCGAACCTGTTCGCCATCGTCGGCGTCAGCTGCGGCTTCGCCGCCTACGACACCGTCGACCCGGACCGCTTCCTGGCGCCGTTCCCGTTCACCGGCGACCTCACCCACGTCCGCCTCGACGTGTCGGGTGACCTGGTCATCGACGAGGTGGCGGAGTTCCGTCGCCTCATGGCCCAGCAGTAACGCAGGCGACGGCAGCGCCGGCGTCCGCACCAGCCTCAGGCGTCGGGCTGCGGCGCGGCCTTGAGCAGGTCGACGAAGTCGGGGAAGCGCCACTCGATGTCGGCGACGCCGTCGATGATGGCGACGCAGCGGCCGGTGCCGTCGGTCGTCGCCAACCGCAACGCCGTCTCGGCGATGCGCGTCGGCGAGATCATCGGGATCCCGAGGTCGGCGGCGCTGCCGCCCTTGAGCGCCTCGGTCGTCATCGGCGTGTCGACAACCGACGGGCACACGGCGTCGATGGTGATGCCGTCGACCGTCAGCCGGGGCGCCATCGCCTGTACGAAGCCGGTGACGGCGTACTTCGTCATCGTGTACAGCGGGTTCGGCGAGAAGGCCACGATGCCCGCCACCGACGCCGTCGCCACGATCGCCCCGCCGCCGAGCGCCCGCATCGCCGGCACCAGCGCCCGCACCCCGAGCACGACGCCGGACACGTTCGTGTCCACGGTGCGCTGGTACAGGTCGAGCGGCAGCTCCTCGATGGCGTCCTGCCAGCCGTAGACGCCGGCGTTGAGGTAGGCGACGTGCGGTCCGCCGTGGGCCGCCGCCGCCTCGAGCACCGCATCCCACGTCGCCGGGTCGGCGACGCTGCCGGCGACGGCGACGCCGCCCACGGCCGCTGCCGCAGCCTCAGCGCCGACCGGATCCAGGTCGACGGCGACGACCGTCGCCCCGGCAGCCGCGAAGACGTCGACGGCGGCACGGCCGATGCCGGACCCCGCACCCGTGATGACCGCCACCTTGCCGTCGAGCTCGCCCATCGCCTGTCCCCCTCTGCGTTCGGTGGGCGAACGCTACCGTCGGCGGCCGTGAGCGCACGACGGTCGACCCCGAAGCGGTACGACCAGGCCTACTTCGACCACTGGTACCGCGCCGAGGGGTTCGGCGCCGCCACCCGGCTCGACCGCAAGGTCGCCTACGCCGTCGGCGTCGCCGAGTACCTCCTCGACCGGCCGGTCACCTCGGTGCTCGACGTGGGTTGCGGCGAGGGCCCGTGGCACGACGCCGTGGCAGCGCGCCGACCCGACGCCACCTACCTCGGGCTCGACCCCAGCCCCTACGCCGCCGCCCGCTACGGCGCAGCCCGCAACGTGCACCTCGGCGGCTGCGTCGATCTGCCGGCGCTCGCCGACGCCGGTGCGGGACCGTTCGATCTGATCGTGTGCGTCGACGTCGCCGGCTACGTGCCCGCCGACGAGCTGCGTGCCGCCCTCGACGCCATGGCCCGCATGCTCACCGGGATCGTGCTGTTCGAGGTGTTCGCCCGCGGCGACGACTGGGTGGGTGACCGGGTCGGCTTCCACGACCGCCCGTCCAGCACCTATGACCGCTGGTTCAGCGAGGCCGGCCTGGTGCGCATCGGCCCCAACCTGCTGTGCGGCGATGCCGTGGGCTCGACGCTGGCCGCCCTCGAACGACCGAGGCGCTGAGGCGGTCGGCGACGGCGCAGGTGGTTGCGATGCGTCGACTCAGCCCAGGCGCAGCTGGGCGGCGCCGGTGATGGCCGGCAGGTCCGCCGGATGCACCGGACCGGGCGCCGCGGCACACACGGCCGGGATGGCGTTGACGATGCGGTTGGCCGCCGTGGCGTTGCCCCCGCCCGCCGCACCCGGCTCGCCCGGCTCGGTGCCGTGCACCGCCACCTCGAGGTTGGGATGCCCCCGCAGCAGCACCTTGTGCTCCCCACCGGGCGACGCCGACGACGGCCACTCCGGCGCGCAGGCGTCGTCGATGCGGGTGATGTGCTCGACGACGATCGGCACGGCGTCGCCGACGTGGCCGCGCACCTCGAACCGGAACGCCCCCTGGGTGCCGGCCTCGAACGTCCCCATCCCGGGCACCTCGATGGTGCGTTCCAGCGGGCGCCGCTCGACGTGCGTGGTGACCTCGTCGATCGTGAGCCCGAGCAGGTCGCCGAGGATGCGCACCATCGGCGCCCACACCATGTCGAGCGAGAAGTCGAGCAGCATCAGCGGCAGCTCGTCCATCGGTCCCCCGAAGCCGATCACTTCGCGCACCACGTCGGGCTGGTCGTAGAGGGCGTAGTTGAACAGCTCCTGGACGCGCACCTCGGTGATGCCGGCACCGACGCCGCTGACGAGCGCCGGGAGGATGTCGAGCGCCCAGCCCGGGTCGATGCCCGACACGAACACCGACGACGCGCCGGCCGCGCACGCCGGACCGATGACGTCGAGCAGCTCGGCGGGGGCGCTCGGCGGGTGCAGCAACGGGTAGAAGGCCGTGCTCACCACGTTGCGCCCGGCCCGCAGGCAGCGCTCGAGGTCGGCGTAGGCCTCCTCGGGCCGGGTGTCGGCGGTGGCGGTGTACACCACGGCGTCGACGCCGTCGGCCAACGCCACCGCCGTGTCGTCGGTGGCCACGACGCCGAGCGGGCCGATGCCGGCGAGCTCGCCGGCGTCGACACCGACCTTGGCCGGGTTGGCCACGACGACCCCCACCAGCTCCAGGTCTCGATGGGCCGCCACGGCGCGGATCGCCGGCCGGCCCACGTTCCCCGTCCCCCAGATCACGACGCGATGTGCCATGGCCGGGGACGCTATCGGGCGGCGCCTCGTACTATGCGCCCGATGGGGACGGCGCGGGGGGATGACGCGGCGGCGGTCGCCTTCGTCGGCGGCCGCGTGCGCACGATGGACCCCGCGCGGCCCGAGGCCGCTGTGGTGGTCGTGCGCGATGGGCGCATCGCCGCCGTCGGGGGCGTCGGCCTGGAGCGCGCCCACCCCGACGCCGTGGTGCACGACCTCGGCGGTCGGCTGCTCGTGCCCGGATTCATCGACGCCCACTGCCACCTCTCGGTGGCCGCCTTGCGCCCGACGTGGGGCGACGCCTCCACCTGCGCCGACGCCGACGCCCTCGGCGCCGTGATCAGGGCCCAGGCCGCCCGGTTCCCCGACGACACCTGGATCCGCCTGGACGGGTGGGACGAGACGGCGACCGGCTTGCGCCTCGACCGGCACACGCTCGACGCCGTCGCCGGTGACCGGCCG
>JAGQTE010000176.1 GCA_020439175.1 Acidimicrobiales bacterium
CCTCCGTCGGGATGGGTGAGCCCCCGGGGGGCGCCGTGCCCTGTGACGTGGGCCTGCTCCGTCCCGGACAGCTGGTCGTCGACATCGTGTACCAGCCGCTGGTGACGCCGCTGCTCGCGGCGGCGGCCGAGCGGGGCGCCACGCCGCTCGGCGGGCTCGGCATGCTCGTGCACCAGGCCGCCGTGGCGGTCGAGCTCTGGACGGGCCGCCAGGCGCCGGCGGCGGTGATGCGTGCAGCTGCAGAGCAGACCTTGGGGTGACGCTAAGCTCCCGCGCCGCACGGCGGGCGAGGGCTCGCCGTCAGTTTGTGCCGGTGCCTTGAAACCGCCCGGCACCTGCCGATGGGGACCGGCCGGACCGGTCGCGCGGCCGTTCCGAACAACGATCACCTACCGGAGGTAACCGTGGCGCTTCAGGGCACGATCGAGACCTTTGCCCTCCCAGACGTCCTTCGCCTGCTGTCGTCGACGAAGAAGACCGGGCAGCTGCGGGTCGATGGCGACCGTGGCGCCGGCAGCCTCTGGGTCGAGGAGGGCATGGTCACCGCCGGTGCTGCGGGCGCCGGGGGCAACGTCACCGATCCCGGTGAGGCGCTGTTCGAGCTGCTCCGGTTCGGCAGCGGCGACTTCATCTTCGAGGACGACCAGCGACCGGACACCTCCGGCGACCCGACCGACGTCGAGCCGCTGCTCGATGCCGCCACCGCCATGCTCGACGAGTGGCAGGCGATCGAGGCGGTCGTCCCGTCCCTCGACCACCACGTCTCGTTGGTGACCGAGCTCAGCGACGACGAGGTCGTGATCTCCGCCGCCGACTGGAAGACCCTGGTCGCCGTGGCCGGTGGATCGTCGGTCGGACGGCTGGGCGACGCGCTGGGCCTCGGCGAGTTGAGCGTCTCGCGGGCGGTCAAGCAGCTCAACGAGCTCGGGCTGGTCGAGATCGGTGAGCCTCGGGCCGGCGGCGACGCTGGCGCCGGCACCGGTGCCAGTGCCGACGACGGCGGCTTCTCCACGTTCGGTGCCGATGCAGCGGCGACGCTCGAGGCCGATGAGGTCGAGTCCTTCGAGAGCTTCGACCCCGCGGCGCTCGTCGTCGACGACACGGTGGGCTTCGAGGCGGACGACGCCGCGTTCGGTGCGGCGTCGGACGAGAGCGCCGAGGCGGAGCCCGACGCGTCGGACGCGGCCGAGATCGCCCGTCAGCTGGCGAACCTCAGCCCGAAGGCCGCCAAGGCCGTCGCCGCCGCGGCCCGTGCCACGACGCCCGAAGAGCGCGACGCCGCGCTCGCCGAGGTCGACGACGACGAGGACCCGATCAACCGCGACCTGCTGATCAAGTTCCTCGGCTCGGTCAACTCCTGAGCGCCGGACCCACCGCGTCGTGACCGTCGACCCGGTGATGCTCGTCGTGAGCGCGGTCGCCGCCCTGCCCGCTGGGTGGTTCGCCGGCGCCCTGGTCGACCGCGTGCCGTCAGGCACCGACAGCCTGCTGTCGCCGTTGCCGGCCGTGCGCTTCACCGGGAAGTACCTGGTGATGTACGTGCTGTTGCTCGTGCTGAACGTCGGTGCCGCCCTGCGCTTCGCCGACGACGGCTGGTGGGTGCTGGTGCCGTTCCTCGTGGTGTTCTGCGCGCTGGTGGCCCTGGCCGTCATCGACGTGGAGCTGTTGCGGCTGCCCGACCGGATCGTGGTGCCGACGCTGCTGGTGTCCATCCCCATGATCGTCGTCGCCTCGATCGCCGACGGCGACGCCGTCGCCATCCAGCGGGCGTTGATCGGCGGGGCCGTCTACTTCGGCTTCCTGTTCCTGTTCCACCTGATCTTCGGCAACCGAGGCATGGGGTTCGGCGACGTGAAGATGTCGGCGATCCTCGGCCTGTACCTGGGCTGGATCGGCGCCAGCACGCTCCAGGTCATCGCCTACGTGCTGTGGGCGCTCGTCATCGGTGTGCTCTCGGGCACGATCATCGGCATCGTGCTGTTCGCCGTGCGCCGGCGCAGCCGGTCCTATCCCTTCGGACCCTTCCTCATCGGCGGCGCATTGGTGCTGGTGTTCTTCGGCACCACCCTGGTGACGGCCCGGTGAGGCGGAGCTGCCCGCAACCGACTTCCGGGCCGCGCACCGCACGCCGCTAGCCTGACCGACGTGTTGCGCTACCTGACCGCCGGCGAGTCGCACGGCAAGGCCCTGGTCGTCGTGCTCGAGGGCATCCCTGCCGGACTCGAGCTGACCGTCGACGACGTCGCCGGCGAGCTGGCGCGCCGGCGCCTGGGGTACGGCCGCGGACCTCGGATGCGCTTCGAGGCCGACGAGCTGACGCTGCTCGGCGGCGTGCGCCACGGACGCACGCTGGGGTCGCCGATCGCCATCGAGATCGGCAACTCGGAGTGGGAGCGCAAGTGGACCGCCGAGATGTCGCCGGCGCCGGGGGAGACGGCCGACCCGTTGACCCGGCCCCGCCCCGGGCACGCCGATCTCGCCGGCATGCAGAAGTACGACTTCGTCGATGCGCGCGACGTGCTCGAGCGCGCCAGCGCCCGCGAGACGGCAGCCCGCGTGGCGGCGGGGACCGTCGCCAAGGTGCTGCTGCGCCAGATCGGTGTGCAGATCGTCAGCCACGTCATCCAGCTCGGACCCGTGCGCGCCGACGCCGCGGTGCGTCCCGGTCCCGGGGACCTGGCGACGGTCGACGCCTCCGAGGTCCGCTGCCTCGACGCCGACGCCGAGCAGAAGATGATCGAGGTGATCAAGGCCACGGCCAAGGCGGGCGACTCGCTGGGCGGTGTCTGCGAGGTCATCGCCTACGGCGCGCCCGTCGGGCTGGGGAGCCATGTCCACTGGGACCGCAAGCTCGATGCGTTGCTGGCCCAGGCGCTGATGAGCATCCAGGCCGTCAAGGGCGTCGAGATCGGCGACGGGTTCGAGGTCGCCGGTCGCCCGGGCAGCGAGGCCCACGACCCGATCAGCTGGGACGCCGACGCCGGCGCCTACCGGCGGGGGTCCTCGCTCGCCGGTGGGGTCGAGGGCGGCATCTCCACGGGCGAGCCCATCATCGCCCGCGCCGCCATGAAGCCCCTGGCCACGCTCAACCGGCCCACGCTCAAGACGGTCGACACCGTCACCAAGGAAGAGACCGTGTCCTTCAAGGAGCGCACCGACGTCACGGCCGTCCCGGCCATGGGCGTCGTCGCCGAGACGATGATGGCCCTGGTCCTGGCCGACGAGGTGCTGCGCAAGTTCGGCGGCGACTCGGTCGGCGAGCTGGTGCGCAACGTCACGGGCTTCGCAGCGCAGGTGTCGGCGCAGGCCACCGGGTCCGAGGCGGGCTGATGGCCTGCCATCTGCTCCTCGTGGGCATGATGGGCAGCGGCAAATCGACGGTCGGGCACGCGCTGGCGGACGCCCTCGGGCGTCGGTTCCTCGACCTCGACGCCGAGATCGAGCGCGAGGCGGGCACGTCGGTCGCTGCCCTCTTCGCAGCCGAAGGCGAGCCGGCGTTCCGGGCCCGGGAACGAGCGGCGCTGGCGCAGGCGCTGGCCGGCGCCGAACCGGTCGTCGTGGCGACCGGGGGCGGCTGCCCGACCGACGCCCGCAATCGCGAGGCGCTGGTCGCCACGGGCGGCGACGTCGTGTGGTTGCGCGCCTCGCCGGACGTGTTGGCGCGCCGGCTCACGGACGACCCGGCCGCGGTGGCGGCACGGCCGCTGCTGGCCGGAGACGCCGGCATCGATGCGGTGCGCGGCCGCCTCGCCGCCCTCGCCGAGGCGCGCGCCGAGGCCTACGCCGCCGTCGCCACGCTCGTGGTCGACGTCGACCATCGCCCCGTCGACGAGGTCGTGGAGGCCATCCTGTCGGGCGTGGCACACCCGGAGGTCCCGTCGTGATCGTCGTCCCCGTCGGCCTGGGCGAGCGCGCCTACGAGGTGCTCGTCGGTCCGGGCGCCCGGCACGAGCTGGCATCGCTGGTGGCGCGAGCGCTGCCGGACACGGTGCGGCGCGTGGCCGTCGTCACCCAGGACCTGGGCATCGAGGTGGACCCCGGCGTCGAGCACCGCACCTTCACGATCCCGTCCGGCGAGGAGGCCAAGTCGATGGCCACGGTCGAGGCGCTGTGCTCGGGCTTCGCCCGGTGGGGCATGAGCCGACGTGACGCCGTCGTCGCCGTCGGCGGGGGCATGGTGACCGACGTCGGTGGCTTCGCCGCCAGCGTGTACCACCGCGGCATCCCCGTCGTGCACGTGTCCACGACGCTGCTCGGCCAGATCGACGCCGCCATCGGCGGCAAGACCGGCGTCAACCTGGCCGAGGGCAAGAACCTGGTCGGCACCTTCTGGCAGCCGTCGGGGGTCATCTGCGACACCGACCTGCTCGAGACGCTGCCGCCGGGTGAGTGGCGCAGCGGCCTCGGCGAGCTGGCGAAGTACCACTTCCTCGGAGGCGATCCCGACGGGCGCGCCCTCGACGCCCTGGCCATCGACGAGCAGGTGGCAGCGTGCGTGCGCATCAAGGCAGCCGTCGTCGCCGCCGACGAGCGCGAGGCGGCGTTGGGCGCGGGCTCCGGACGGGGACCGGGACGTGAGGTGCTCAACTACGGCCACACGCTGGCACATGCCATCGAGACCGCCGGCGGCTACGGCATGCGCCACGGCGAGGCGGTTGCCGTCGGCTTGGTCTACGCCGCCGAGCTGGCACGCGAGCTGGGGCGCATCGACGACGCCCGCGTCGCCGAGCACCGGCGGGTCGTCGCCGGCTACGACCTGCCGATGCGGGTCCCCGACGGCCTCGCCGGTGACGAGCTGATCGACCTGTTCGGACGGGACAAGAAGGCGCTCGACGGCATCACCTTCGTCCTCGACGGCCCCGACGGGGTCGAACCGGTCACGGGCGTGGCACGCGCCGCCATGGAGGCGGCGCTGGAGCGGGTGCGATGAGCACGTCACCCGGGACAGGAGGCATCGTGGGCACGATCGTGCTGCTGCTGTCGGGACCGAACCTCAACCTGCTCGGGACCCGTGAGCCCGAGGTGTACGGGTCGGCGACGCTCGACGACCACGTGGCGACGGCGACCTCGGTGGCCGCCGCGCACGGCCTGACGGTCGAGCACCTCCAGTCGAACCACGAGGGCGACCTGGTCGACGCGGTGCACGGCGCCCGCGGCCGGTGCGCCGCCATCGTGATCAACCCCGGGGCGCTGACGCACTACGGCTGGTCGCTGCACGACGCGCTGGCGGCCTACGACGGCGTCGTCGTCGAGGTGCACCTGTCGAACCCGATGACCCGCGAGCCGTGGCGGCACACCTCGGTGGTGGCACCGGTGGCGACGGGCACCGTCGCCGGCTTCGGTGGCGACGGGTACCGGTTGGCGATCGAGGCCGTAGCCGCCAGGCTGGCCGTGGAGGACCTGCGATGACCACCTCGACCGTCACCTTCCCGCCGCCGACCGTCGACGCCGACGGCCTGCCCGACCTGGCCGCCCTGGCGCCGATGGACGTCGGTGGTCGTGCCGACCGACTCCGGGCGCAGCTGGCCGCCCGGCGTACCGACGGCGGTCGGGCGACGGCGCTGCTCGTCACCAGCCTGACCAACATCCGCTACCTCACGGGCTTCTCGGGATCGGCGGCTCGCCTGCTGGTGACCGACGATGCGCTGCTGTTCGTCACCGACGGCCGGTACGCCAGCCAGGCGCCCGACCAGCTGCGCGCCGCGGGCGTCGACGCCCACATCGAGATCCAGGCCACCGCGGCGGCCCAGGACGCGGCGTTGGCGGCCGCCATCGGCGGTGCCGGGGTCAGCACCCTCGGCCTCGAGGCCGACCACTGCACCTGGGCCGAGGCGCGCGCCTACGCCGACACGTTCGACGGCGTCGAGCTCGAGCCGCTCCAGGGCCTGGTCGAGGCGTTGCGCATCGCCAAGGACCCGGGCGAGGTGGCCCGCATCGAGG
>JAGQTE010000177.1 GCA_020439175.1 Acidimicrobiales bacterium
CACCTGTCAGGTGCCCTCCTCGTGAGCCTTCTGGATGTGTCGCAACTCCCAGAAAAGCCCACGATCAGGGCACTTGTCGCGTCTCAGCGCTCTCGTGTCATCTCACCCCGTGAACGATCGGGGTTAGCGGCTGGCCCTCGTATCGCTCCTGGCACGATCGATCAGTGAGGCGATCGCAGCCGAACTTCGCTACTCGTTCTGCTGCGGGATCAAAGCCAGCGGCTTCCATCGTCGCCTTCTGTACGAAACCAAGACCAGGCAGGTCGTAGCCGATGTGGGTTCCATCCGGCGCGTCGAAGACCATCGCTGTGCCGTCCATGCGAAACGCCGGATCCGATCCGTCCGAGCTTGGCAATCGCTCATATCCAGCAACGCTCTGCGACGGATCTTCGAAGTTCGTGAGCAGTACTGGAACCCACCCAGATGCTTCCATTTCTGCGATCAATGCCTCGTTACGCGCCCGGTCATCGAGCTGAGCCGCGCTTGGTTCACTCGGCTCGGTGCCTCGAAGGTCGAGCGCCTCGCCACTCGCCGATGGACGAACCGCTATGAGCGCTGTTAGTGCGATGGCGAAGGCCAAGAGCAGCCCAACAAGAACAACGGAGTACACCCGTTGCCCACGCGTGGCGCGTAGGGAGTCCTGCTTCTGTCGCGCTGCATTCATGTCGCCGACCGATCGTCGACCGCCAAGGCGGCTCATGGCTCGAGGTACTCGTAGGTGTAGTGGCCGGGGAGCTCGTCGCCGGCCAGCCATGCTCGGCTGCCATTGATCGTCTGAACCCAATCCCACTGGTAGTACGGCGCGCTGCACGAACCGTACGCATTCGCATACCCGTCCATCTCCGGCGGATAGCCGGTATAGAAGGCGGAACACCAGTTCCCGTAGCTCGAGCCCAGCCAAGGCCGCATATATGCGCCTGCTTCGACTCCAAAGCCGTAGTCGTAGTCGCAGTTGTTCCAGGAACCGTCGACCCAGCCTGAGAAGGTATCGGTATACGTACTGTAGTAATCCGTGTTGCTCGCGTAGAAGGCGCTGCCGTGGTGGCGATAGTCCGCTCGGTATGAACCTTCAGCTCGCCAGGTCGCGCAGCCGTACCAGTAGCTGTCTGTGATCGCCAGCGCCGGAGCCTGCGCCATCAGGAGAACGCCTGCCACGGTCAGGGAGGCTACGAGCGCCCGACGGCTGCGAGTCATTCACCTAGCGTACAGTTTCAAGCACCCTCAGTCAACGTTGTGCTTGTTGATCAATCACGTGTCGGTGTTGGTTGACGAGGGTCGCCATCGGTCGGGCTGAACCTCACGAAATGGCGGTGTCAGGTCATGTCGAGCTATCCGACACCAGTCTTCGTGACCATCAACTCCGGGCCGGACTCCCCAACTTCTCTGCGGGCCACTTGACCCGGCTGATCCATGTGGCACGGCCCATGGCTCTGACCGAAGTGGACGTTCCACGAACTTGCACCCTTGTGCCGGTACCGAGCGGCCCCGGGCCAAGCCCCGTGTCGCAGTGACCGGACCCCCGACGATGCGACACGGCCGGGACCTTCTCGGTTGTGCGCGATCGTCCGGTCGCTGTCGCAGCCCCTTCCTAGGATCGGCCGCTGTGACCCGACCGCTTCCGCTCCGCGCCGACCAGCCGCCGGACGACGCCACCGTCGTGCTTCGCGCCGGCGTGATGGCGGCCGCCACCATCCGCCGGTCGGCGGAGCGCACGTTCGACGCCTACGCCGTCTACGGGATTTCGGTCGAGGGCGTGATCGACGAGACGGTCCTCGACGCCTGCCGCCACAGCGAGCGGATCGCCAACTACCGCCAGATCCGCCTCTCGACCTTCGGACGCGTCCGGAACGCCGGGTTCGCGCTGCTCGCCACCTTCGAGCACCCTCACTTCACGATCGTGCTGCCTGACCTCAGCGAGCTGACCGTGGCCCGCCTGGGCAACTGCTTCGACGACCCGATCCCTAACCCTGCCGCCTCTCCCCCCGGCTAGCCTGGGCCGCCAAGGACCACCGTCATGGAAACCAACCCTGACCTCGCTGTCGACTTCATGGATATGACCGACGACCGGCATCTCCTCACCCGGCTCGTCGACGCCCGACCCGGCTTCACGCCAACCCCCGGCGCCTATGCGATCGTGGGCGACGAGGGTGCCGAACCCGCCGTCGCCCGGATCGTCTCGGTCGACGACGACGGCATCATCGAGCTCGAGGTGCTCCCTGGGTCGGTCGACGCCCACCGGGACCTGCTCTCCCCCGCCTGACACGAGGTTCGCTCGTGGAAGTGGGCCATACATCGCCGCGGAACGGGCCATCACTCGCTCGGACGACGCATGACGCACCGGCACGGAAACCTGGGCGTGACCTGCGCAGACGCGACGGAGCGACATGGCGGACCAAACGGCAGCACATCCTCGAACGCTCTCTTAATCCGCAGGTTCTGGGTTCGAGTCCCAGGGGGCGTACCACATAAGCGCAGGTCAGCCGGGGCAGATGCCCCGGCTGACGGCGTTGTGGGCCGGGCAACGGGAACTGCATGCCGCGTCCGGGCAAAGATGGATCGTGATGCAGCAAGGGGCCGGCGGATTCGACGTCGCCGAACCGTCGCTCCCCGAGCCGGGGAATGACGCGGCGGACACGTTTCGCGACCTGTATCTCGGGTCGGTGGACGCCGTGTTCGCCTATCTGTCGCGCCGCGTCGGCGCCGACCTGGCCGAAGAGCTGACCGCGCAGACCTTCTGTGAGGCGTGGGCGGGCCGGGCACGCTTCGACGAGGATCAGGGCTCGTTTCGGAGCTGGGTGCTCGGGATCGCCACCCATCTGGCCGCGCGGCACTGGCGAACCGAGTCCAGGAGGCTCCGGGCGTTCGCCCGACACGGCGGGACGCACGTCGGCGCAGACGCCACGGACGCCGTCGCAGACCAGGTCGATGCGCAAGACATGCTGCCGGCCCTCGCCGAGGCCCTGGCGCGACTGCGGGCCGACGAGCGGTCCATCGTGCTGTTGTGGGCGGCCGAGGACTTGTCCTACGCCGAGATCGCCGACGCGCTGTCGATCCCGATCGGTACGGTGCGCTCCCGGCTGTCGAGAGCGCGTCGGCGCCTCGCCGCGGCGACAGGGGCCGTCGATGGATGACCGGATGCGATCGATGCTGCGCGACGTCGGCGGTCCGGGCACCCCCCTCGATCGGGACCGCCGCGCCCGGATCGATGCCGTCGTCGAGGCGGCCATCGCGGGTGGCGCGCCGCCGGTGGCGACACGTGGCGGCCACCGACGGGTCTGGTACGTGACGGTCGCGGCGGCGGCCGCCTGCGTCCTCGCCGTGCTCGCCTACAGCCTCGGAACGTCGCGCCGGGACGGCGCCGCCGTGACGGATGCGCCACGAACCGACGCCGAGTTGGTGCAGGCCATCGCCTCGAGCCCCACGGCGCAATGGCGTGAGGACCAGGTGCTGCACAGCACGACCGTCCGCACCTCGCCTGCGTCCGCCCTAGGTGAACCGGTGGATTCGTCGGTGACGACGACCGACCGCTTCGTCCGCCGCGACGGCACGATCGTCGAGCAGGCGTCCGACGAGGTGATCTCGGTCGGCACGAGCTCCTCGATCGGCAACGCCGGCACGACCAGCACCTACACCGACTTCGGCCCGTTCGGCGCCGTTGCGGGCTTCACCCCCGAGGAGCTCGCAACGCTGCCCGCCGACCCCGACCAGCTCGTCGCACGGATCGAGCAGCAGGAGTCGATCGACGCCGCCGATCGGCCACAGATCCTGTGGGGATCGCTGATCGATCTCTCGACCTCGCCGGTCACCCCCGCAGCCGTCCGCGCCGCCGCGGCACAGTGGTTGCTCGAGCACTGGTACGTCCTCGACACCGCGAGCGGCGATGCCGTGCGGCTGGTGGGCGGCTTCAACGACGATCCGACCACGCTCACGTACGACACGCAGCGCGGTGTCGTCGTCCAGCTCGACCGCCCCGGCGCAACCTTCACCTTTGACGTCGAGGTCATCGACGCCATGCCGTGAGCGGGAACCGCGAGGCCGCATCGGGCAATCACCTCGCGGGTCAGCGGGCAGCAGGTGCTCTTCTGGCGAATCACCGCATGCTGCATCACAACGGCTTGCTCTGCCCGCTGACCCGCCGACGCCGCTCGTCCGGGAACCGCTCAGCCGTTGCGGGCAACTGTTGGTGTGGGGCCCCTCCGGCCGCGAGCGACAGCGACGACGACGGCACCCACGGCCACGAGACCGGCGAGCACGTACAGGTTCTCGACGACGACCCTGATGGCGCCGATCGGACCGGACCCGTCCGGCGCGTGCCAGATCCAACCGGGAACCAGCGGTACTGCGCTGAACACGACCAGCATCGACAGCACGATCACCACGGCAGGCGACCGCCGCCCGCCACGCAGCACGGCAGCGACCCCGAGCGCCAACGCCGGTCCGATCCACACCCAATGGTGCGACCAGGCGATCGGCGACACCAGCAAGCCGGCGATCGCCACCGCCACGACCGCCGGCAGCTCACCCGATCGGGCTCGCACGGCACGCACGACCAGCACCATCGCCAGGCCGACGACGGCAGCCAGCGCGACCCAGACACCGATCGCCACGGGCCCGTCACCGAGCAGCCGGCCGACGGCGCCGCGCAGCGACTGGTTGCCGACGTACTCCGGCGGCCCCACTCTGCTGGCATCGGCAAAGGCGCGGTCGAACCAATACGTGGCCGACGGTCCCGGCGCCAGCACGAAGCCTGCAGCCACCGTGGCCGCGAACGTGGCGGACGCACGGACGCCGGCACGCACCCTGCCGGTCACCAGGTAGTAGGCGCCGAAGAGCGCCGGCGTCAGCTTGAGCCCGGCGGCGATGCCGATCAGCACGCCCTTGGCTCGGTGGCCGTCGGGGAGGCTCACGTCGACCAGCACCATGGCCACGATGATCAGGTTGATCTGACCGAACATGAAGGTCTGGCTGACCGGCTCGGCGAGCAACAGCACGGCCGCCAGCACGGCGGCCAGCGCCCACCGGTCGCGCCGACACGCCACGCCGGCGAGGGCCAGGCAGCGCTGCTCGATCCACACCAGCACGACGACGTTGGCCGCGATCCAGAGCACCTCGGCGACCAGCAGCGGCACCAGCGACAGCGGCACGAACACCACGGCAGCGGCCGGCGTGTAGGTGAAGCGCAAATTGTCGCCCGTGTACCCCGGCACCCGCGCCGTGCCGGGCCACTCACCCCCATACACGTCGCCCCCCGAGCGCAGCATCTCGCCGCCCCACCGGTACACATCCAGATCGATCAGGCCCCAGTCGATGCCCAGCAGCGGTGGCACCAACAACGCGGCCGTCGGCACCAGCACCAGCACGCCGACCGCCCACGGCCACAGCGCCACGACCCAGCGCGGCACGGAACGCGCCTCGACCTCGCAGCGCGGTCGCTGCACCACTAGTTCACTCGATGTCTCGAGGCGCGCCATCTTGGCCCCTTCGTCCACCGCCGGCGCTCAGCCGCCGACGAACCCAGCGACGGCGGCGGCGTAGAGGTCGCCGACCGTCACCATGGATGTGAGGGCGTCGTCATCGAGCACGACGCCGAGCTCCTCGACCAGCAGCACGACCTCGAGCAGGGCCAGCGAGTCCAACCCCAGGTCGTCGTGCAGTCGAGCGGCGTCGCCCACCGCCGGGTCGATCGCCGCCGTGACCAACCCGGCAGCGCGCAGATGCCCGAGCAACGCCGCGGCGTCCCGCAGCTCGGTGGGCGACGTGGGGCCGAGCGTCACGGGCGATCGGCCGATCGGTGAGCGCGCCGCACGGCGATCCACTGCACGAGATCGTCGAGCGTCACCACGACCTCGAGCAGGTCGGTCGGGAAGCCGCCGTCGACCGCGTCGTCGGCGGCGCAGAGCAGGCGGAGCAACCGCACCTCGCTGCCGGCCAGCGTGGCGATCGGCAGGTCGAGATCCACCGGATGCGGCACTTCGACGCCGGCCGCGTCGAGCACGTCCGCGGCCAGCGCCCGCCGTCGGTCAACGTCCGACATCGGCACGGATCTGCTCGAGATGCGGCGCAGCGGCAGCGACGAACGCGTCGCGGTAGAGCGCATAGGTCACCCAATCGACCCACCCCTGCTCGAACCACTCGTGCTGGCGCAGCCTGCCCTCCTCGACCACCACCACCCCGCTCCCGGACAACAAGCGCTCCAGGTTGGGGCCGAGACCCTCGAGGTACAGCTTGCGGAAGGGCCACGTGGCGAAGAGGTGGTCGATGCACAGCAGCGCCCCTTCGAGCGGCCAGCCCTTCCCCTGATGCGCCGCGTCCACCAAGACCGTGAACGAAGCGTGCTGGTTGCGCATGTCGGGGTCGCAGCACTGCACCAGGGCGATCGGAGCGCTCCCGCTGCGCGGGACGACCACGTACTGCGCCAGCACGCCCTGCCACACCCAGTCCACGAAGTGCTCGGGGCGCGGGATGGCGCCGCGCAGCCGCCACCGCGTCCCGGTACCGGGCGCGGTAGCGGTCCGGTAGAGCCAGTCGTAGTGGCTGGCACCCAGCGGCACGAGCGCGACGTGTCGTCCGCGCAACGTTTCGGGAGCGTCGATCGGATCGGGCACGTTCAGCCGATCCAGAGGCAGGCGTACCCGGTCTGGAGCGCGCCGTCGTCGCGACGCATGGTGGCGCAGACCCGATACAAGGAGTCGGGTGCCTGCCAGTTCTTGCGCCAGGTATGGGTGAAGTCACCCGAGCCGTGGAAGCACTCCCGGTAGGTCTCCGTCGCCGTGTGGCCGACGTAGTCGAAGTTGATCAGCCAGGTGAGGCAACCGTCGTAGCGCGAGTCGAAGTGCACCTTCTGGTAGAGGAGGTTGAAGTAGTGGCCGCCCTCGACCGCTGACAGGCAGGTGTGGATGCCCGTGGGACGGTCGCAACCGCCGGCGTCCGCCCCAGCCGGCGACCCGTCGATGACGACTGCTGTGGGTGCCGCCGCAAGCAGGCCGACGGCGCCGGCGAGCGTTCGCGTCGAAGTCTTCATGGTTCCTCCCAGTGTCGGTCGCCACGTCCCGTGACGACATCGTGCAACCCTGTGGCCCAACACCTCACCGGCTGCCTTCGCAACATAGAACGCTCTTTGGCGATGGGCAAGCGACTTCCGACAATCTTCTGCGCGACGTACGAGGAATGGCGACGCGGGCGGCCGCTCGACGACAACCGGTAGCCTCGGCCACCGCTTCGCTGTCGAGCCCAGGAGCCCGCATGCCCCGCACCACCTCGTCTCGGGCCGGCACGACCCTCACGTGGCGCCGTGCGGCGCTCGGCACGGCTCTGCTCGCGGTCGCAACCCTCCTCCTGCCGGCCGCGGTCGGAGCGCAACCCGCGCCGGCCGATGCCCCGAGGGGCCCGACCCCCACGATCGAGCCCGGGGTCCGAGCCGCGGTCGAGCGCGGCGAGCGTGCGCGGGTCATCGTCGAGCTCACCGCTCCGGCACCGGCACTCGTGACCGGTCGGGCCGCCGATGCCGCCGAGCGCACCTTGGACGCGAGCCGCACCGGCATCGCCGAGGCGCTCCCGACGGCCGATGCCGCCTCGATCCAGACGGTCGACGGCTGGCCGTTCGTCGCCATGGAGGTGTCCGCCGACGGGCTTGCCGCCCTGGCCGCCCGGCCCGACGTGCGCTCGATCACGCCGAACGGCGCCAGCGCCCCATCGCTCACCCAGTCGATCCCGCTGATCGGCGGTGACGACGCCGCCGCCCTCGGCTACACGGGCGCCGGACAGACCGTGGCGGTGCTCGACACCGGGGTCCAGACCGACCATCCGTTCCTGGCCGGTCGCACCGTGGCCGAAGCCTGCTTCACCACCGACAACGGCGCCGGCATCGTCGGCCAGTGTCCCGGTCCCGACGTCACCGAAGCCACCGGACCGGGGACCGGCGCACCGTGCCCGCTGGCGAGCAAGTGCACCCACGGCACGCACGTCGCCGGCATCGCCGTCGGCAGCGGCGTCGGCATCCGCGGGGTCGCCCCCGAGGCGAACCTGATCAGCATCCAGGTGTTCTCGCGGTTCGACGCCGGCTGCGGCACCGAGTCGCCGCCGTGCGTGCGGGTCACCGACTTCGACCTCATCCGCGCCTTCGCCTTCGTCTACGACCTGCGCGACACGCACGACATCGCCTCGGTCAACCTCAGCCTCGGCGGCTTCCCGCTGCCGAGCTGGTGCGACTTCGACGGTCGCAAACCGATGATCGACGCCATGCGCGCCGCGGGGATCGCCACCGTCGTGGCGTCCGGGAACGACGGCGCCAAGGACGGCATCCAGATGCCGGCGTGCATCAGCTCGACCATCAGCGTCGGCGCCACCGACGTGGCCGACAACGTCGCCGGCTTCTCCAACAGCGCGCCGCACCTGGCGATGCTGGCGCCCGGGGTGGGCACCAACTCGTCCGTGCCCGGCGGCGGCTTCGGCACCAAGAGCGGCACGTCGATGGCGACCCCCCACGTGGCGGGCGCCTTCGCCGTGCTGGCGCAGCAGCACCCGGATGCCACGGTCGACGAGCTCGTCGGCCTGCTCCGCGGCACCGGCGTACCGGTGCGCGACGGCGCCAACGGGGTCGTGACCCCCCGGCTGGCGCTGGACCGGGCCACCCGACCACCCACCTTCCACCTGCGCGAGCCGGTGCGGGTGCTCGACACCCGGGACGGCACCGGGTCGGGCGTCGCTGCACCCGTCGGTCCGGGAGGCTGGGTCGACCTCGACGTCGCCCCGGCCACCGGCCTACCGGTCGGCGAGGTGACCAGCGTACTGGTCAACCTCACGGCGGTCGGCGCATCGACCCCGACGCACCTCACGATGTGGGGCGCCGGCTTCCCCGAGCCGGCGACGTCGAGCATCAACGTGCTCGGCGGCGAGACCCGGGCCAACGCCGTCGTAGCCCGCGTCGGACCCGACGGGACGGTCCGCGTCCGCAACAACAGCGGGTCGGTCCACGTCGTCGTCGACCTGTTCGGCGCCTGGGATGCCGGTGGCGACGCCGCCACCGGCTTGCGCTACGACGCGGCCCGGCTGCCCGTGCGCGTGCTCGACACCCGCACGGGCACGGGCAGCGGCGCTGCCGCCCCGATCGGACCCGGCGGCTCCGCCACCTTCGACGTCGCCACCGCCTGCCCGCAACCGGGCGCCGTCGCCGCTGTCGTCAACCTCACGGGGACCGGCGCCGGCGCGTCGACCCACCTCACGGTGCATGCAGCCACGTCGCCGCTGCCGGGCACGTCGAACCTCAACCTCACCCCGGGTCACAACGTCCCGAACGGCGTGACGAGCCTCATCGGCACCGACGGGAAGCTGGCCGTGTTCAACAACGCCGGCGCCACGGACGCCGTCGCCGACCTGCAGGGCTGCTGGTACGCCACCGCCGCGTCTCCCGAGGCCGGGCGGTTCGTCCCGGCCGATCCCACCCGGGTGCTCGACACCCGGACCGGCCTCGGCACACCGGCTGTCGGGCCGCTCGTCGGCCCGGGGGGCCTCACCGTCGAGGTGCAGGGCAACCACAGCGGCGTGCCCCGTGCCGGCATCGACGCCGTCGTCCTCAACGTCACCGCCCTCAACGCCGCCGAGACGCACCACCTGACGGTGGCGCCGACCGGCCTGTCCCTCGACGAGGTGTTCGCCGTGCTCAACACGTCGGTCGTCAACTACGAGCCGGGACGCGCCACGGCGAACCTGGTGATCGCCCCGGTCGGCCCCGACGGCAAGGTCACCCTCGGGCTCACGCAGGGCCAGGTCGACGTCGTGGTCGACGTGGTGGGCTGGCTGACGGCTTGATGCCGGCGACGGTGCGTCAGCGGCGGACGAACCGCGTCACGACCTCGACGTGGTGCGTGTGCGGGAAGAGGTCCACCGTCGTGACCTGCTCCAGCCGATAGCTGGCATCGACGAGCAAGCCGGCGTCGCGACCGAGTGCCGCTGCGTCGCAGCTCACGAGGACGACGACGGCGGCGCCCGTCGCCGTGACCACGTCGACGCCGGGTCGACCCAGGCCGGCCCGGGCCGGGTCGGCGACCACGACGTCTGCCGGCACCGGACGCCACCGCTCCACCGGACGGCGTTGGACGACGGCGTCGAGGTCGGCGAGGTTCACCGCGGCGTCGGCGCACGAACTGCGCGACCGCTCGACGAGCACGACCCGGGGCCGGTGCGGCAAGGCGCCGATCACGGCGCCGAAGAGCCCGACGCCGCCGTAGAGGTCGGCGACGGTGCGCGCCGTCGCCAGCTCGTCACCACCCGCGGCGAGCACCTCGTCCACCAGGGCGGCGGCGCCGTCGGCGCGGCTCTGGAAGAACGACCCCGCCGAGATCCGGAAGCGACGCCCGGCGACCTCGTCGTGCACCACGGCGCGCCGGCCGCGCGCCAGCGCGTCGGCGCCGACCACGACGACGTCGTCGGGCACCTGGACGCCCCCGGCGTGGGGCGCCACGAGGGCCAGCCGCTCACCGGTCGCCGGTGCCACCCGCACCGTGACCTCGTCGGCGCCGGCGAAGGTGCCGCCCAGGACGTCCGCGGCCAACGGGTGCGCCACGAGGCAGTCGTCGACGACGAGGACGTCGTGCGACCGGCGACGGCGGAAGCCGGTCCGCCCGTCACGCACTGCGGCACGCACCGTCGTGCGGAACCCGTGTGTCGGGAGCACCGGACCGAGCGCCACGGCGACGTCGTCGATCCCGCCGAGGCGGCGGAGCGCGTCGGCCACCACCGCAGCCTTGAGGCGCCGCTGGGCGTCCGGAGCGGCGTGCTGGAGATCGCAGCCGCCGCAACCCGCCTCGACGAACCGGCACGGCGGCACGACGCGGTCGACCGATGGCACCAGCACCTCCACCACCCGGGCGCGCGTGTGGCGCGCCTTGCGCTCGACGATCTCGGCCCGGACGCGTTCACCCGGCAGCGCGTCGGGGACGAACACGACGACGCCGTCGGAGGAGCGCGCCAGACCGTCGCCGCCGGCGACGATGGCCGATACCTCCAGCTCCACGACGTCGCCGACCACCGAAGCGGTCGTCGCATCGCCCTCGGGTCGATCGGCGCTGGGAGGCGGCGCGGCGGGAGCGGGCATCGGGCGGAGCCTAGGCAGCGGTGCGGGTATCGTCGGACGACCCCGCCATCCAGCAGCCCCGAGGAGCCCTGGTGCCCAGCGAGCCCACCCCCCTGCCCGGTACGGACCGCCCGTTCGAGATCGCCCCGTCGGTGCTGCCCGTCGACTTCGCCAACTTCGGGCAGGCGTGCGTCGACCTGGTCGAGGCCGGGGTCGACCGCATCCAGTTCGACATCATGGACGGGCGGTTCGTCCCGAACCTCACCTTCGGCCCTGACCTCGTGGCGTCGGTCCGCTCCCTGGTCGACGTGCCGTTCGAGGCACACCTCATGGTGCACGAACCCGACTGGATCGTCCCGCAGTTCGTCGACGCCGGCTGCGGCTTGATCATCGTGCACGCCGAGTCCGTCATCCATCTGCACCGGTCGTTGTCGGCCGTGGGCGACGCCGGGGCCCGCGCCGCGGTGGCGCTCAACCCGGCCACGCCCATCGAGGACGTGCTCGACGTGCTGGACCTGGTCGAGATGGTGCTGATCATGACGGTCAACCCCGGTTTCGGCGGGCAGAGCTACATCGCCACGATGGAGCCCAAGATCGCCCGCCTGCGTCGCCACATCGTCGAGCACGGCCTCGACGTCGACATCGAGGTCGACGGCGGCATCGGCCCGGCGACCGTGGCCGCTGCCGCCACCGCTGGAGCCAACGTGCTCGTCGCCGGCAGCGCGCTGTTCCGCGACCCCGCCGGTCTGGCGCACGCCGTGTCCGACCTGCGAGCACGCGCCGAGGCCACCCGGTCCTAGCGACGTGCACCGTGCCCGGCTCGCTCTGATCGCTGCGCTGGCAGTGGTCGCCGTGATCGTGACCTACGTGGTCGTCGATCGGATCAGCACCACCCCTGAGCCCGACGCCGAGGCGTTCTGCGACGAGATCGAGTCCATCGCCGAGCTCGACGCCGCACTCGGCAACCTCGACACGGCTGCGGTGCAAGCAGCGATCCCACACCTCGAGTCCCTGGAGTTGGCATCACCGCTCGAGATCCGCGCACAGGTCACGACGCTGCGCACCACCGTCGAGTCGCTCGCCACCACCATGGCCGAGGCCCCGTCAGGTGACACCGAGGCGATCGAGTCGGCGTGGCGCACCCGGCAGGCGGACGTCGAGGCGATCGCCGAAGCGTCCGCCGCCGTCGTGGCGTACACCCAACGCACGTGCGGCGTCGCGCTCGGATCGACCGGCACCACCACGGGGACGAGCCCAAGGGGCACCAGCACCACAGCGACGACGGTGCTCGGCGGCCCCTGAGCGTCGGGCGCGACGCGCCCCGAACCGCGTCAGAGCATCTCGCCGCGCTTGACGATCACGTGGTCGATGATGCCGTAGTCCTTGGCCTGCTCGGCGGTGAACCAGCGGTCGCGCTCGGAGTCCTGCTCGATCTGCTCGACCGGCTGGCCGGTGTGCGAGGCGATGCGCTCGGCCATCAACCGCTTCGTGTACTTCATCTGCTCGGCCTGGATGGCGATGTCGGCCGCCTGGCCCTGCACGCCACCGAGCGGCTGGTGCATGAGGATGCGGGCGTGCGGCAGCGAGAACCGCTTGCCGGGCGCACCGGCGCACAGCAGGAACTGGC
Source organism: Acidimicrobiales bacterium (assembly GCA_020439175.1). GTDB lineage: Bacteria > Actinomycetota > Acidimicrobiia > Acidimicrobiales > Acidimicrobilacustridaceae > JAGQTE01. The sequence continues at coordinate 12,699 of JAGQTE010000177.1, forward strand.
CCATCGATGCGCCGAGACCCATGCAGATCGTGCCGACGTCGGGCGTCACGAACTGCATCGTGTCGTAGATGGCCATGCCGGCCGTGACCGACCCGCCGGGCGAGTTGATGTAGAGCCAGATCTCCTTCTCGGGGTCCTCACCCTCGAGGTACAGCATCTGGGCGATCAGGTAGTTGGCCACGACATCGTTGACCTCGCTGCCCAGCACGATGATCCGGTCCTTCAGCAACATCTTGTAGATGTCGGCCGATGGGTCGATCCCCGACGGGGAGGCCATGACCTGGGTCGTGGCCGGTTGCAGCATCGGTGGCGTCGTCATGTGGGTGCGATCTCCTCGTCGGCGTTCGTCAACGGCTCGTCCTGGAAGGCGCCGCGGGCGGCGACGCCAGGGCGCTCCCGGCGCCCGGTCCGGTGCAGGCTAGCCCCCACCGCCGGGGCTCCCCACCAGCACCCGGCCCGGCCCGAGCCCGATAGCGTGACCGGCGCCGCGGGCGTGGCGAAACTGGCAGACGCGCCAGGTTTAGGTCCTGGTGTCGAAAGACGTGGGGGTTCGAGTCCCTCCGCCCGCACGAACGGCGTCGCCGCCGTCGCCGATGCTAAGACGAGGCGATGCGACCACCCCGCAGCCTGCACCGCGCCCGCTCGATCGCCCTCGCCACCCTTGCCGCCGTGCTCGTGGCGGCGGCCGGAGCCTGCGGCGGCGGCGATGACGTCGCCGGCAGCGATGCCGCACCCTCGTC
>JAGQTE010000178.1 GCA_020439175.1 Acidimicrobiales bacterium
CTACCGCTGCGAGCGCCGCTGGCCCGCGCCGACGCCGGCGCGCAGCGAGGTGGTGGTGCGCGTCGGCGACCCGTTCGCCCCGGACGAGCTCGGCGATCTGGACCACTGGCTCACCGCCCGTTGGCTGCTGTACTCGCGCTTCCCCCGCCGGCTGTGGTTCGCTCGCGCCGACCATTGCGTCTGGCCGCTGCGGCGAGCGGAGGTGCTCCACCTCGATGACGGCCTCGTGGAGGCCGCGGGGCTGCCGGCACCGGAGGGCCCGCCCCTAGTGCACCACTCCCCCGGCGTCGAAGTCCGCATCGGCCTGCCGTTGCGGCTCCCACCCGCGTGAGCTCCGGGGGTGGGACTCGAACCCACAACCTAACGGTTAACAGCCGTTTGCTCTGCCAGTTGAGCTACCCCGGAATGGAGAGATCGCAGGTTAGCAGCGCGTCCATCAGACCCAGAACCTGTCTATGAGCGCGCACGGACGAGAAGCTGACCGACGCGCAGCCCAGCGGATGCTTCGTCCGCCGGATCGAGGGATCCGGCACGGCGCGGTAGGGCTTGCCGAACTGCTCAGGGGGGATCTGTGTCAGTGCAGACCAAAATGCCACGGCGGTATCGAGGTCCAGACCTTCATGCAGGTAGAGCCAGACGCGAAGGCGCGATTCGTCTACATCGACGAATCGGCGGAGCCACCGACAGTAGAAGTCGATCATGCGAGGATCCGAGTTCGCGAACTTCAGCGCACCGTCGGTCTTGGCGCCCTCGCCGGCATACAGCGCCAGTCCGGCGACGAGGAACTCTCGCTCGGACAGACGTCCGATCCGCTCTGCCCCTTCGCGCCGCAGGCGCTCGATCTCGGCGGCCTTGGCGACCTGCAGCTTGTTCGGCGCCCGCCGCCGGCCCGTGCGACGGGGGCGAGGGGTGAATGCGACGTCGCGCACCCACAGCGACACCGAGCTCTTCGACACGCCGAGTTCGGCGGCGATGTCGGCCAAGGTCCACGCCTCGGCACGCAGCTGGCGTGCCCGCTCCTGCTCGACGACCTTGCCCCGGTAGCCCATCCGTCCAGGGTGCCGCGGCGGTGTGACAACGTCCGCGCCATCGACGACCCGGCGAGCGAGCGACAACAGGGTCCGCCGCATCGCCCCCGCTGCCGGGTACAAACGACGCCATGAAGTTCTCCACGGGACTGCTGATCGGCTTCGGCGCCGGCTACTACCTGGGCACCAAGGCGGGGCGTGAGCGCTACCACCAGATCGAGGACATGCTCGACGCCGTGCGCCGCACCGACGGCTACCAGCAGCTGCGCGACCGGGTGAGCGAGGTCGCCCAGACGGGCACCGAGAAGCTCGGCGGGGTCATCGACGAGGTCGCCGACGCCCGTCGCGCCGCCGGCGACGCGGACGACGGCCTCGGCGCCGAGGGGATCCTCGGCGACCCGACCCTCAACTGAGCGAACGCCCAGGCCGCTGCCGAACAGCGGCACCGAGGGGCGTTACTCGCCGTCGAGGTAGTCGCGCAGCTTCTGGCTGCGGTGCGGGTGGCGCAGCTTCGCCAGCGTCTTGGACTCGATCTGGCGGATCCGCTCGCGGGTGACGCCGAACTCCTTGCCGACCTCTTCGAGCGTGCGGGCCTGGCCGTCGTCGAGGCCGAAGCGCAGCCGCACCACCTGCTTCTCGCGCTCGGACAGCTCGTCGAGCGCCTCGAGCACGGCGTTGTTGAGCATCATCCGGGCCGCCACCTCGGCGGGCGCCTCGGTGTTCTGGTCCTCGATGAAGTCGGCGAGGTTCGAGTCGTCCTCCTCGCCGACGGGCGAGTCGAGGGACAACGGGTCCTGGGAGATGCGCAGGATCTCGCGCACCCGGGCCGGCGTCAGGTCGGTCGCCTCGGCGAGCTCCTCGATCGTCGGGTCACGCTCGAGGTCCTGGAGCATCTGGCGCTGCACCCGATGGACCTTGTTGATCGACTCGACCATGTGCACCGGGATGCGGATGGTGCGGGCCTGGTCGGCGATGGCCCGGGTGATCGCCTGACGGATCCACCACGTGGCGTACGTCGAGAACTTGAAGCCCTTCGTGTAGTCGAACTTCTCGACGGCGCGCATCAGGCCGAGGTTGCCCTCCTGCACCAGGTCGAGCAGCTGCATGCCCCGGCCGACGTAGCGCTTGGCGATCGACACGACGAGGCGCAGGTTGGCCTGGGTCAGCTCGCTCTTGGCCCGCTCGCCGTCGCGGGCGAGGCGCTCCAGGTGCCGCCGCTCGCCCGGGTCGAACGTGGCCAGCTCCTCCGCCGCCGCCAGGTCCGCCAGGCGCTCGGCCGCCTGGGTGCCCGCCTCGATGCGCTTGGCCAGGTCGACCTCCTGCTGCGCCGTCAGCAACGGCACCCGGCCGATCTCCTTGAGGTACATGCGCACCGGGTCCGACGTGCCGCCACCCGTCTCGCGAGAAGCCTGGGCGACACGATGCTGGCGCCGCTTGCGCGCCAGCTCGTCGCGGCTGTCGGCGGCGGCCGGGTCGAGCAGCTCGTCCTCGCCTTCGAGGCGGTCCTCGTCGTCGATGCCGCGCCGTCGCCGGCGTGCCGCACCCCCGCGGGTCACGACCTCCATGGCGCCGTCTGCCGTCTCGGCGATCACCACCTCGAGGCCCCCGTCCACCGGCGCCTCGACCACCACCTCGACCATGCCGTCCTCGGCGGCGCCGACCACGACCACCGCGTCTCCGGCGTCGCCGTCGATGGCGTCGAGCTCGGCGGCGAGGACCTCGGGGGCGACGTCGTCCGCACCGGGTGCCGAGGCGGTGTGGGGGTCGACGACGGCGTCATCGGCAGCTGCCTCCGATCCCCGGTCGTTCACCTCCGCAGCCCCTTCGGTCATCCCCCACCTTCCGCTGGCTGGCGCAACAAAGCTAGCAACTGCTCACGGGCCTCGACGCTGCGATGCTCGCTCTGCAGCTCCTCCACGAGCAGCTTCACCGACCCGATGGTTCGGGCGTACTGGAGCGGGTCGTCGGAGTTGCGGGCGGCGGCGTCGAGCCGCCGCAGCTCACGCCGACCAGCCTCCACCAGCAGCAGGTCGATGACGTCGATCGGCTCGGACTCGGTGTCCTCGACGGCGGCCCGCTGGATCAGCTCCGCCGCACCCGGGTCCGCCGCCTCGGTGGCGGCGAGGACGCTGGCGTGCGCACGCATCGAACGAAACGCCGACAGGACCAGCTCGTCGGCGAACAGCGGTTCGGACAGCCACTCGAGCATGTCGTCGCGGTGGGTGACGAGCAGCCGCAACGCCTCGACCTCGGGCCCGTCGATCGAGGACCCGGCCCGACGCGCCGCCGCCTGGTCGCGCCCGCCGCTGCGCCGGCCCGAGGGGCTGTCACCGCGCCGACCATCCCTGCCATCGCGACCATCCCTGCCGTCCCGACCTCGACCGCCGCCCGCGGACGGCGCCGGCCGTGGTCCGGCAGCAGCCTGGGTGCGCAGCAGGTCCGGGTCGATGCCCGTGCGGTCGGCGATGGTCATCAGGTACTGGTCGCGCACCAAGGGGCTGGGGTGCTCGGCAACCACGGCGAGCGCCGCCTCCGCCGCGCGCGCCCGCTGCTCGGCCGTGGCGGTCGGGGCCGCCGCCAGGACGCGCCGCACCCGGAACTCGAGGAACGGCACGGCGTCGGCGACGGCAGCGGCGAGCGCGGCGGGGTCCTCGCGGGCCAGGTCCCCCGGATCGACGCCCGCCGGCAACGCCGCCACCACGACGTCGACGTCGTGGTGCTGCTCCCACTCGTAGAAGCGCTCGGCGGCGTTCTGCCCGGCGGCGTCGGCGTCGAAGGCCAACACGATGCGCCGGGCGAAGCTGCGCAACACCCGGAAGTGCTCGTCGGTCAGCGCGGTGCCGCAGGTGGCCACCGCCCGCCCGACGCCGGCCTTGGCGAAGCCGATCACGTCGGTGTAGCCCTCGCACACGATCGCCTCGTCCGCCTGGACGATCTCGGCCTTGGCCCAGTTGAGGCCGTAGAGCACCTTCGACTTGTTGTAGATGGCGTTCTCGGCCGAGTTCTTGTACTTCGGCCCGTCACCGCCGGGCAGGATGCGGCCGCCGAAGCCCAGGGCCCGCCCTTCGACGTCGAAGATCGGGAAGAGGAGGCGGCCGCGGAAGGCATCGGTCTGGCGGTGGTTGCGGTTCAAGAAGCCGAGCCCCGCATCCACGAGGATCTGGTCGGGCAGCTTGAGCGCCTTGGCGAGGGTGTCCCAGGCGTCGGGCGCCCACCCGAGCCGGTACGCGCGCACGTCGTCGCCGTCGAAGCCGCGCGACCGCAGGTAGCGGCGCGCCTCACCGGCGTCGGGCCCCGACAGCAACCGGTCGTGGTACCAGGCGACAGCGGCCTCGACGGCGTCGTACAGCTCGGCGCGCTTGCGCCGGTTCTGCTGCTCGTTGGCATCGGTGTAGCGCAGCGTGATGCCGGCCCGACCCGCCAGCCGCTCCACCGCGCCGACGAAGTCGAGCCGCTCGATCTCGCGCACGAAGGTGATGGCGTCGCCCTTTGCCTGGCAGCCGAAGCAGTAGTACAGCCCTTCTTCGGCGTTCACCGAGAACGACGGCGACTTCTCCCCGTGGAAGGGGCACAGGCCCTGCCAGCGTCGACCGACCCGCTTGAGCTGCACGTGCTCGCCGATGACGGCGACGATGTCGGTCGCCTCGCGGACCCGCTGGATGTCCTCGTCGAGAATCCCCACGTCGTGCTCCCGGACGCCACCGGTCGGCCGGCGCCCCGCCGGACCGTAGCAGCGAGTCGCGCAGGCTCCTCGCGGCGTTCGCCCCCGGTCCGACGACTACGGTGCAGCACCGCGCCCAGGCCGAGGAGCACCGATGGAGCACACCGAGATCACCACCGCCGCACCGCGCCAACGTGGCACGCGGCGCGCTCGTCGAGCCGTCGCCGCGGTCATGGTCAGCGCGGCGCTGGTGCCGCTCGCGGCCTGCTCGTCGTCGACGACATCGACCGACGGCCCGAACGGCACCTCGGCCGGTTCGGTCGACGACCGCTCCGCCGACGCCTCCGCCGGCACGGCGCTCGGCTCGGGCACGACGGTGACCGGACCGGGCAGCACGACCGAGACGACGAGCGCGCCGAGCACCTCGTCGAGCACCACCGGCCCGGACGGGCCCACCACCCCCAGCTCGGCGAGCGTGTCGACCACCAGCCCGCCGACGCCGGGCAGCGAGGCGTTCTGCAACCGTCTGCTCGAGTACCAGACCGAGATGGACACGTTCGAGCCCGACACCGACGACATGGCGGCCGCCGAGGAGGCCTACCTCACCTTCCTGCGGCGCCTCTTCGCCGAGATGGCGGCGCTGGCGCCGCCGTCGATCGCGGCGGACTGGGCGGTGCTCAACGACGCCGTCCAGAGCGCCACGGCGATGATCGACCTCGAGAACGCCACGGCCAACCCGGACTTCGAGGCCACCACCGAGCGCGTCGACGACTGGGTCACGGCCAACTGCGGCTTCGACATGTCCTGACGGCCACGACGGGGTGCCGTCGCTGAGCGACGCGCCCGAACGCCGGCACGCCGGTCAGCGCCCCAGCAGCGCCTGGGCCTGCGCCAGCGTTTGGGTGGGATCGGTGGGCGCCGCGCCCCCATGCGCACGGCACACGTCGGTCGCCCAGTCGATCAGGGTCGCGAGCTCCTCGGGTGGCGCCGGCGCGTCGCCGGCGGTGGCGTCGCGCAGCAGTCGGCCCGCGGTGCCGTCGACCACCACCACGTCGCCGCGCACCAACCGCTCGCCCGAGGCCGTGTCGGCGAAGGCGTCGTGCACGTCGAGGTCTGCACCGACGACGGCGGGGATGCCAGCGCCGCGCGCCACCACCGCCGCGTGCGACGCCATCCCGCCGCGGCTGGTGACGACCCCCGACGCCGCCACCATGGCGTGGACGTCGGCGGGGGCCGTGTCGCGTCGCACGAGCACGACCGCCTCGCCCGCCGCCGCGGCAGCGACGGCCTCCTCCGGGTCGAACACGACCGCTCCCGCGCCGACGCCCGGCGACGCGCCGACGCCGGTGGCGAGCACGGTGCCGCCGGC
>JAGQTE010000179.1 GCA_020439175.1 Acidimicrobiales bacterium
GCCAGGTGTCGAGGATCTGGCGACCCACGTCGCGCGGCGCGTGCTCGAGCCACAGCAGGTCGTTGTCGAGCAGCGCCAGCTGCAGCTCGACGTCGGTGTGGGTGGCCACGACGACCGGCAGGCGCTCGGCCTTGGCCGACGGATACCCGGTGCCGACGACGAGCTCGTGCGGCGTCATCTTGAACACCCCGGCGAGCAGGGCCACCGTGCGCTCCCCCGGATCGGACAGACCCGACTCCAGGTGCGACACGGCGACGCGCGAGATGCCGACGCGATCCGCCAGATCCTGCTGGGTGAAGCCGATCTTGGCCCGATGGGCGGCGATGCGCCGGCCCAGGTTCTCGGGCACCTCGGCGTCGGCGTGCCCTGGTTGGGAGAAATCGGGCATGTGCCAACCCACTTAGCAGACAGCGAGACCCGCACAGGGTAGACCGCACCCATGGCGAAACGTGCGTTGGTGACCGGTGTGACCGGCCAGGACGGGTCCTACCTGGCGGAATTCCTGCTCGAATTGGGGTACGAGGTGATCGGCATGGTGCGCCGGTCGTCGACGGTGAACTTCGAGCGCATCGGCCACCTCCAGGACCGGATCGTGCTCGCCCCCGGGGACCTGCTGGACGAGGCGTCGTTGATCGACGTGCTGCGCACGCACCGCCCTGACGAGGTCTACAACCTGGCGGCGCAGTCGTTCGTCCAGACGTCGTTCGCCCAGCCCGTGCTCACCGGTGAGATCACGGCGCTCGGCGTGACGCGCCTGCTCGACGCCATCCGCATCGTCGACCCCGACATCCGCTTCTACCAGGCCTCGTCGTCGGAGATGTTCGGCAAGGTCGTCGAGGTGCCCCAGCGCGAGGGCACCCCGTTCCACCCCCGCTCGCCGTACGGCGTGGCCAAGGTCTACGGGCACTGGATCACCGTCAACTATCGCGAGTCGTACGACCTGCACGCGTCGTCGGGGATCCTGTTCAACCACGAGAGCCCACGTCGGGGTCTCGAGTTCGTGACGCGCAAGATCAGCCACGCCGTGGCCCAGATCAAGCTCGGCATGGCGACCGAGCTCCGCCTCGGCAACCTCGAGGCCCAGCGCGACTGGGGCTTCGCCGGCGACTACGTCAAGGCGATGTGGCAGATGCTCCAGCTCGACACGCCCGACACCTACGTCATCTCGACCGACGAGACGCACTCCGTGCGCGAGTTCTGCCAGCTGGCGTTCGACCGGGTCGGGCTCGACTGGGAGCGGCACGTCGTCGTCGACGAGGCCTTCTTCCGACCGGCCGAGGTCGACCTGCTCGTCGGCGACAGCAGCAAGGCCCGGTCGGCGTTGGGATGGAAGCCCGACGTCGGCTTCGAGCAGCTCGTGCACATGATGGTCGACGCCGACCTCGACCTGCTCACCGGCCGCCTCCGGGGCCTGCACTGACGTGGGTCCGATCGTCGTGCTCGCCGGCGGCGTCGGCGCCGCCCGCTTCCTCGCCGGCCTGGTCCGGGTCGTCGATCCCGCCACGGTGACGGCCATCGTCAACGTCGGCGACGACCTCCGCCTGCACGGGCTGCACGTCTCGCCCGACCTCGACACCGTCACCTACACGCTGGCCGGTGCCATCAACCCCGACCTGGGCTGGGGTCTGGCCGGCGAGTCGTGGCGGGTGATGGACGAGCTCGAGGCCTACGGCGGCCAGACCTGGTTCCGCCTCGGCGATCGCGACCTCGCCACCCACCTGTACCGCACCCAACGTCTGTCCGAGGGCGCTGCGCTGCACGAGGTGACGGCCGAGGTGACGCGTCGTTGGGGCCTGACGGTGCGGTTGCTGCCGGCGAGCGACGACCCGGTCCGCACGCACGTCACCCTCGCCGACGGCGAGGAGGTCGACTTCCAGACCTACTTCGTCGGCCGCCAGCACGCCGTCGCCGCCTCGGCGGTGCGCTTCGCCGGCGTGGACGCC
>JAGQTE010000180.1 GCA_020439175.1 Acidimicrobiales bacterium
CCGGGCGGTCTCTGCGGCCCACTGCGTGAACCCGGCATCGGCGGAGGCCTGTGCCACGGCGTCGAGCTCGCCGCCGGTGCGTGCGGCGGCTGCGGTACCGAGCAGCACCGCGAGCGGGCTCGTGATCGACGGCGCCAGCCCGACGATGCGGCGGCGGGCCTCCTTGGAGGCGGTCAGGCGAAGCGCGTCCCACAGCGCGAGGAGCTCGAAAGGCCGTGCGCCCGCCTCTCGAGCGGCGTTGGCCACGGCGAGCGGTCCGGCGGCCGAGGGGGCGGCGCCGCCGGCGCACGCCTGGACCCAGGCAAGGGCTCGGTCGGCGTCGTGGTCTGCCAGGTTGTGCGCCCGGTCGGCGGCTCGGGCCTCGTCGGCGAGCACCAGCGCTCCGGCGTGGTCGCCGGTGAGCAGCGTCGCCTCCGCCAGCAACGCCAGCAGCCAGCGGACGCGCATGCGCTGGTCTCGCGCGCCGTACCAGTCGGCGGCCTCGCCGAGCGTCGCCCGGGCCTCGGCGCCACGACCACCGAACAGCAGCGCTCGCCCCTCCATCAGACCCCGGAACGCAGACACCTCGGAGTCGACGGTCTCGAACGAGCGTCCGAGCTCGATGAGCTGCGCCAGCCGCTCCAGCTCACCGCCGGTGAGGAGCGCGTTCGCCAAGGCGGACACCGACCACCGCAGGCCCTCGGGAACCTGCGCCTGCACGGTCAACGCCTCGGCGAACGCTGTCTCGGACATCGTGACGGCCTCGTCGATGCGGCCGGCGGCGACGAGGACGGCGACGCGACCGGGCACCGCCCGCAGCCGCACCTCCGGCGACGCGGCGTCGAGGTCTCGCAGATGCTCATCGGCGTCGCCGAGCTCGCCGACCATGGCCAGGAACGCAGCGTGCGCGGCGCGGACGAACGCCACGTCGTCGGCGTCCTCGACGCGCCCGAGCGCGGCCTCGACGGCGGCGGCCGCTGCGTCGATGCCGTGCCGGTGCAGGAGGTGGACCGACAGCTCGGTCTGCACGCCGCGTCGGACGACGTTCGCGGTGGGTGGATCGAGCTCGTCCCACAGTCGGGCGATGGTGGCGGCCGCTTCGTCGATACGGCCGAGCCGCACCTGCGCCTCGGCGAGCACAGCCAGGGAGCTGCTCGAACCGAGGGCGACCGCCGCCTCCGCGAGGTCGGCCGCTGCCTCGATCTCGCCGAGGCGCGCCGCCAGGTCGGCGGCGGCGGCGAGGACGGTGCGTCGCTCGACCTCGTCGACGGACCCGGCACGGCCGCCGGACCCGTCCTCCAAGAGCCAGCGCCCGACCCGCAGCACGTCGGTGGCGGTGTCGAGGTCACCGAGCAAGGCGCTCGGCTGCTCGGACGCGAACGCAGCGACCGTCGGACGGAGGGCGTCGAGGTACCCGGCGATGAGCAGCTTGCGAGCCGTGGACGTGTCCGAGGACGACGCCCGGGCCCGCGCCGCCTCGCCGTAGAGGGGATGCCCCAGGCGCACCGATCCGTCCGCGTCGACGACCACGGCGCC
>JAGQTE010000181.1 GCA_020439175.1 Acidimicrobiales bacterium
ACCCCCACCAGAACCCGGCCGGGAACCCGTTCGTGGTCATGGCGGGTCATCGAAGCACCCGCCCGCCCGGCCCGCCACCCGGTCGGCGCCGGTACCCTGAGCCCATGGCACGGGGGAACCGGTTCCGACCGGAGCGCACGCACGTCACCTACTCGCGCTGGGACGGCACCCAGACCGGCTTCCAGCTGGACGCCTTCGACATCTTCGAGCAGCTCAACGACGACCTGCTGTACCACGGCGACCTGTCGGCGGCGCTGCGTCGGGCGTTGCAGGAGGGCCTCACCGATCACGACGGCTCCGACATGACGGGGCTGCGCGAGATGCTCGAGCAGCTGCGTGACCGGCGGCGCGAGAAGCTCGAGCAGTACAACCTCGGCGGCATCTACGACGACATCGCCCAGGAGCTGCGCGAGGTGGTCGACGCCGAGCGCCAGTCGCTGCAGGACCTGGCCGAGCAGGCTCGCCAGTCGGGCGACGCCCGCCGCCAGGAGCTCACCGAGGAGTCGGTGGCCAACAAGAACCTCGAGCTCGACATGCTCTCGCCCGACCTCGACGGCATGGTGCGCGACCTGCAGCGCTACGAGTTCACCTCGGCCGAGGCACAGCAGCGCTTCGACGAGCTGCTCGATCAGCTCCGCCAGCAGATCATGCAGAACTACGTGAACCAGCTGTCGGGGGCCATGGCCGACCTCAGCCCCGAGGACCTGGCCCGCATGAAGGACATGATGGCCGAGCTCAACCACATGCTCGAGCAGCGCCAGCGAGGAGAGGAGCCGGACTTCGACGGGTTCATGGAGCGCTACGGCGACTTCTTCCCGGAGAACCCCAAGGACCTCGACGAGCTGCTCGAGGTGATGGCGCAGCGCATGGCCGCCATGCAGTCGATGCTCAACTCGATGACCCCCGAGCAACGGGCGCAGCTCCAAGGGCTGTCCGAGCAGCTGCTCGAGGACATGGACCTGCGCTGGCAGGTCGATCAGCTCGGCGCCAACCTGCGCTCGATGTTCCCCGATGCCGGGTGGAACCGCCGCTACGACTTCAGCGGCCAGGACCCCCTGGACTTCGCCGAGGCGGCGATGATGATGCGTGAGCTCGGCGACATCGACCAGCTCGAGAACCTCCTGCGCGGCGCCACGAACCCGGGCGCGCTGGCCGAGGTCGACCTCGACCGGGCCCGCGAGCTGCTCGGCGACCAGGCGGCGGCGTCGCTCGAGCGCATGGCCGAGCTCACCCGCATGCTGGAGGAGGCCGGGCTCATCCAGAACACCGAGGGGCGCTTCGAGCTGACGCCGCGCGGCATCCGCCGCATCGGGCAGAACGCCCTCGCCGAGCTGTTCAAGAAGCTCGACAAGGACCGCTTCTCGTTGCACGAGCTCCAGCGCAGCGGCATCGGCCACGAGCGCGACTACACGACCAAGGCCTACGAGTGGGGCGACCCCTTCAACCTCCACATCGAGAAGACCGTGCGCAACGCCGTGCGCCGGACCGGCGGCGGCACGCCGGTGCGCCTGACACCTGACGACTTCGAGGTCGAGCGCACCGAGCAGCTCGTGCGGACCTCGACGGTGCTCATGCTCGATCTGTCGCTGTCGATGCCCATGCGCGACAACTTCCTGCCGGCGAAGAAGGTGGCGATGGCGCTGCACGCGCTGATCAGCTCGCAGTACCCGCGCGACTACCTGGGCATCGTCGGGTTCTCCGAGGTGGCGCGCGAGCTGCGTCCCGATCAGCTGCCCGAGGTGTCGTGGGACTTCGTCTACGGCACCAACATGCAGCACGGCTTCCAGATCGCGCGCCGGCTGCTGGCCCGGGAGACGGGCACGAAGCAGATCCTGATGATCACCGACGGCGAGCCGACCGCCCACCTGACCCCGTCCGGCGACGTGTTCTTCAACTACCCGCCGGTGCGTGAGACGGTCGACGCCACCCTCACCGAGGTGGCCCGCCTCACCCGCGAGGGCATCCGCATCAACACCTTCATGCTCGATCCCACCCCGCACCTGCGCACCTTCATCGAGAAGCTGACCGAGCTGAACCGGGGCCGGGCGTTCTTCACGACCCCGCAGAACCTCGGCGACTACGTGCTGGTCGACTTCCTCGAGCACAAGCGGGCGCTGCTGCGCGGCCGCCGCGCCAGCTGAGCGACGGGGTGGCCGGCGGCGGGCCGTTGGCGACCCGACGTCAGATCGGCCGGAGCAACGCCTGATACCGAGCCAGCGTGTCGGTGTCGAAGGCGCAGAGCACGATGTGATCCCACCCGGTGGCGTTGGCCCGTGCCGTGGCGACGGCGATGGCGGCCGCAGCATCGGGTGGGAAGCCGTAGATGCCCGTCGAGATGGCGGGGAGAGCGATCGAGCGGGCCCCGAGGTCTCGTCCGACCGCCAGGGCCCGGCGGTAGCACGACGCCAGCAGGTCCGCCTCCCCGTCGTCGCCGCCGTGCCACACGGGGCCGACGGCGTGCACGATCCAGCGCGCCGGCAGGTCGAACCCGTCCGTGGCGACGGCGTCACCGGTGGCGCACCCTCCGATGGCGGCGCAGGCGTCATCCAGCGCCGGACCGGCGGCGGCGAAGATCGCACCGCACACCCCCGAGCCCCGGCGCAGCTCGCGGTTGGCCGCGTTCACGACGACGTCGACGGCCAGCGTCGCGATGTCGGCGCAGATCGCCTCGACCGGCCCGGACGCAGAAAACCCCAAAAAACCAATCTCCTCTTGCGTTCCGAGGCGAAGGGGGCCATTATCACACCGTTGTAATTACAGATGTGGTATGCGCCGCACGCTGCACAGGGAGCGATGACCGAGGTTGCGCGGTCGCCCGTGCAGCAGGCGGTGGCAGCCAGGGCGGGGAGTCTGAGGAGGCTGGGGTACCAAATGCACGCATCGAACGAAGCCGCGCCTGACAAGTCGTGGCAGAACTACGCCAACTGTCTCGGGGTCGATCCCGATCTGTTCTTCCCCGAGCGTGGCGCGTCCACCCGTGAGGCCAAAGAGGTCTGCCGCGGGTGCGTGGTGCGCGAGGACTGCCTCGAGTACGCGCTCTCCAACAGCGAGAAGTTCGGCATCTGGGGCGGCATGAGCGAGCGCGAGCGTCGCCGCATCCGCCGGCAGCGTGCGCTGTCGCGGGCGGCTGCGGCCGCAGCCGCCTCCGGCGCCTGAACCCTCACGTCCGTCGGCCCACCCCCGCCGGGCCGCCGTTCTCGGGTCTCGACCGCGGCTCCACGCCGCGGTCGAGTCGCGTCCGGGCCAGCCGCGCCTCGATCGTGCGGTCCTCGCCCAGGTCCAGCTGGGCCCATCGCCGTCGCGGCACGGCGTCGAGCAGCGAGCGCGGGATCAAGCCGACCAGCTCCGCCCGCGCCACCGGGGTCGCCGCCGCCACGAGGTCGTACGCCTCGGCCGGCCCCAGCGTCGCCGGGGCGACCAGGTTCATCGACACCTGCACCGCGTCGCCGACCTGGAGCCCGAGCGTGCGCAACTGTGGCCGGCGCAGCGAGCGTGCCACGGCGCGTGCCAGCGCCAGATCCGGCGTCGCCAACCACACGTTGTAGGCCACGAGCACCGGCCGCGCGCCGACGGCGCAGGCACCGGCGCTGGGGTGCGGCCGGGGTGGGCCGATGTCGGGGAGCAGAGCGCGGAACGCCTCGCGCCGCACGTCGGGCAGGCTGCGCTCCGGGCCGTAGCGGAAGCTGGGGACCCCGTGCGTCGCGGCGAACCAGGTGGCGAAGGCGTCGCGCGCTGCCAGCGCGTCGTCCATCGACGAGTCGCCGAGCGGTACGAACGGCACCACGTCGACGGCGCCGATGCGGGGATGCACGCCGCGGTGCTCGCGGACGTCGATGCGCTCCACCGCCACGGCGGCGATGCGGCGCACGGCGTCGGCGGCGGCGTCGCCGGGCCCGGCCAGCGTCAGCACCGTGCGGTTGTGATCGGGGTCGGTGTGCACGTCGAGCACGGCCGCGCCGCCGGCGGCGACCAGGGCGTCGAGGACGTCGGCCCGGCGCCCCTCGGAGATGTTCACCACGCACTCGAGCACGGCATCCTCCCGGCGACTGCGGCAGCCTCGACAGCGAGGTGTAGGGTGACCGACATGGTCTTGGGTTTCAACTTCGGTGGCCCGGAGATGATCATCGTGCTGGTGATCGTCCTCCTCGTCTTCGGCGGTTCGCAGCTGCCCAAGCTGGCGCGCAGCTTGGGACAGGCGCAGAACGAGTTCAAGAAGGGCGTGGAGGAAGGCTCCAAGGAAGACGAGTCGTCCAGCAACGACTCGGCTACCTCCGCCTGATCCGGGTGTCGCTCGCCCGCCGGGAACTCTCCGCCGGCGGGCGTCGTTCGTGATGCTGAGCCTCCACGGTGCTGTCGGAACCGAACCGCTGCGGCGGTCGTTGTCCGGGAGTGCGCGATGACGGAGGTCGGGCCAGACCCCCGGGTACCCACCTGGGAGGAGATCGCTCGTGACCACGGGCGCTTCCTCTACACGGTGGCGTATCGGCTCACCGGCAAGCACGACGACGCCCAGGACCTGGTGCAAGAGGTGCTTCTGCGTGTGCAGCGCGGGCTCGCCTCCTACACCCCCGGTTCGCTGGAGGGATGGTTGAGCCGCATCACCACGAACGCCTTCCTCGATGACGTCCGGCGCAAGGCGCGCCGGCCGGCCGAGGCGCTGCCCGACGACGCCGAGCGGGTGCTCGCCGGCGCGCCGTCGGCCGACGAGGCGCTCGACGCGGCAGACCTGCCCGCGCACATCCAGGAGGCGCTGCTGACCCTGCCCGAGGACTACCGGGCGGCGGTGGTGCTGTGCGACGTGCTGACGTACGGCTACCAGGAGATCGCCGACATGCTGGGCGTGCCGGTCGGCACGGTGCGCAGCCGCATCCACCGGGGCCGGTCGCTGCTGCGGGGGCTGCTGGCATGACGACCGGCCACGACTTCGACGAGCGCTTCGAGCGCATCGACCGCTTCGAGGACATCTCGGCCCTCCTCGACGGCGAGCTCGACCCCGCCCGCGCCGCCCAGGTCGAGGGGTGGATCGCCACCGATCCCGAGGCGCGCGCCGAGTACGAGTCGCTGTCGGCCGTGCGCCAGGCGTTGCGAGGCCTGCCGCCGGTCGAGCCCCCGATCGACCTGGCCGCCGCCGTCGACGTCGAGGCCCTGCCCCCCGTCGACGTCGGAGCGCCGACCGCCCCCGGCCCGACCCGGGTCCGGCGCCACCGGCGCCGTCGGCGCTACGTCGCCGTGGCCGCCGGCGCCGTGGTGGTGGCGTTCGTCGTGCTGGCGGGCGTGGTGCCCGCGGCGGACACCGTCGTGCCGCCGCTCACCGCCTTCGCCGCCCGACACGAGGCGATGGTCGCCCAGGAGCCGATGCCCACCGACGACGGGTTCGCTCCGGTCGACATGCACGACGCCGAGGCGATGGGCGGGATGGTGGTGCCCGACGCCGTCGGGCCGATGCCGGCGCAGAGCGCCTACCTGTCGGGCGACGCCGTGCACGCCACCTATGCCGCCCAGGGGCTGGGCCTGTCGCTGTTCGAGCAGCAGGGCGTGGTCGACTGGTCGGCGATGCCCGACGGCGGCGAGATGACCGACATCGACGGGGCCAAGGCCTGGCACGGCGAGATGGACGGCATGGAGGTCGTGGTGCTCGAGCGCAACGACACCGTGGTGACCGCCATCTTCCAAGGCCACACCGACGAGATGATGACGGCGATCGCCGAGATGCCGGCGCCGCCCCCGCCGTCGATGTGGGACCGCCTGACCGGCGGCATCCGGCGCCTGTTCGGCGGCAGCTGAGCGAGCACGCCACGAAGAGTTGGGGCTGCGTTCACCTGGCGTTCACCTCGTGACAGCCTCGGCTCCACCTCGCCTCCCTAGCTTGCGGGCGCGGTCGAACGACCGCAGACCAAACGCCAAGGAGAGCAACGTGCGTGCAACCACCCGCAGCCTGGGCGCCGCCCTGGCACTCGCGGTCCCGATCAGCCTCATCGGCGCCTCGTGCAGCAGCAGCAGCGACACGAGCAGCACCGGTGGATCCACCGGCGGCTCGTCGATGAGCTCGGACATGGACTTCGCCTCCCTGTCGGGCTCGCTGCAGGGTTCGGGAGCGACCTTCCCCAAGGCCTTCTACGACGAGGCCCGGGCCGAGTTCGCCACCGTGGCCCCCGACCTGCAGGTCGAGTACTCCGGCGGCGGCTCCGGCAAGGGCAAGCAGGACCTCGCCAACGAGGTCGTGCAGTGGGCCGGATCCGACAGCCTCGTCAAGGAGGAGGACATCCCCACCTTCAAGGGCGGCGAGTTCCTGTACTTCCCGACGGTGGCGGCGCCGATCACGGTCTCGTACAACCTCGGCGACGTCGAGAACCTGCAGCTGAGCCCCGACACGCTCGCCGGCCTGATGCAGGGTGACATCACCACCTGGAACGCCTCCGAGATCGCCGAGGACAACCCGGGAGTGACGTTGCCGGACACGCCGGTGGTCATCGCCCACCGCTCCGACGGCTCGGGCACGACCAGCAACTTCACCAAGTACCTCGACGCCGCCTCCGAGGTCTGGACGCTCGGCGCCGGTGACACCGTCGAGTGGCCGGCCGACAGCCAGGCGGGCAACGGCAACGCCGGTGTGGCGCAGATCGTCAAGGACACCGACGGCGCCATCGGCTACGTCGACTTCTCCGACGCCGTCGCCACGGGCCTGACCTTCGCCGCCATCAAGAACAAGGACGGCAACTACGTCGAGGCCTCCCTCGAGGGCGCGACCGCTGCGGTCGAGGGCGCCGAGGTGAAGGACGACCTCACCTACAACCCGCTCAACGCCGGCGGTGCCGACACCTACCCGATCACGGCGCCGACGTACGTCCTCGTGTACGTCTCCCAGCCGGACCAGACCCAGCTCGACAACATCACCGGCTGGCTCACGTACCTGCTGACCGACGGGCAGACGCTGGCCCCCGAGGTCGACTTCGCCCCGCTGCCGTCGGACCTGCAGTCCAAGGCGATGGCCCAGCTGGACGAGCTCAAGGTCGGCTGAGGCAGAATCGCCGTCGTGACCGTCTCACCTGCAGACCTCGCCGTCGCCGCCGGACTCGGTTCGGCCGAGCCGGCCGACGGCGGCGTCCTGCGCAGCAAGGGCGCCGGACGCGGCGACGTCATCTTCAAGGCCATCACGGCCGGGGCGGGCTTGCTCGTCCTGGCCGTGCTGGCCTTCATCGCCGTCTCGACGACCCGCCAGGCCATGCCGGCGTTCCAGCACGAGGGGGTCGGCTTCGTCACCTCGAGCACCTGGTCGCCGTCGAACGAGCAGTTCGGTGCCCTGGCCTTCATCTACGGCACCGTGATCAGCTCCCTGATCGCGCTGGTCATCGCCGTGCCGGTCAGCCTCGGCATCGCCTTGCTGGCCAACGAGGCGGCGCCCCTCCGGCTGCGGCAACCCATCGCCTACACGATCGACCTGCTGGCGGCCATCCCGTCGGTCGTGTACGGCCTGTGGGGCGTGCTGGTGTTCGCACCGTGGATCCAGGAGCGCTACGACACGATCAACGGCGCCGTGGGCGAGTGGCCGGTGCTCGGCGCCGTGTTCGGCGGGAACCCGCAGGGCAAGAGCTTCATGACCGCCGGGCTGATCCTGGCGATCATGATCATCCCGATCATCACGGCGTTGAGCCGTGAGGTCATCAACACCGTGCCCAACCACCAGCGCGAGGCGGCGGTGGCGCTGGGCTCGACGCGCTGGGAGATGATCCGCTCCGCCGTCCTGCCCTGGGCGCGCGGCGGCATCACCGGTTCGGTGATGCTCGGCCTCGGCCGGGCCATGGGCGAGACGATCGCCGCAGCGCTGGTCATCGGCGCCAGCGCGCAGATCACGCTCGAGCTGTTCAGCCCGGGCGACTCCATGCCCGCCGTGATCGCCAACCAGTTCGGCGAGGCCGGCTCGTTGCATCGAGCGGCCCTGATCGGGCTCGGTGTCGTGCTGTTCGCCGTCACCATCGTCGTGAACATGTCGGCGCGGGCCATCGTCGCCCGCTTCGACCGTCGGCACGGAGGCCGAGGATGACCGACACGATGGCCGCCCCGGGAGCGGTCCTGCTGCAGTCGACGGTCCGGCCGGGACGGCGCCTGCGCAACGTCGCAGCCACGGTGTGGATGTGGGGCGCCCTGCTGGTGGCCCTGATCCCGCTCGGCGCCGTCATCTACTACCTGGTGTCCAAGGGCATCGCCGTGTTCAACCTGTCGTTCCTCACCGAGGACATCCCGGCGTCACCCCGTCGCACGGGCGGCGGCATGGGTCCCGCCGTCGTCGGCACCCTGATCATCACGCTCACGGCAGCCGTCATGGCCATCCCGACGGGCATCCTCGGGGCCATCTACCTGCACGAGTACGGGGCGAAGGGCAAGCTCGCCGCCGTCACCCGCTTCATGGCCGACGTGATGAGCGGGGTGCCGTCGATCGTCATGGGCCTGTTCATCTACGCCACCTGGGTGCTGGTGTTCGGGCTGTCCGGCTTCGCCGGGGCGCTGGCGCTGGCGGCGTTGATGCTGCCGATCGTCATCCGATCGACCGAGGAGATGCTGCGGCTGGTGCCGAACGAGCTCCGGGAGGCCAGCTACGCCCTGGGCAACTCGAAGTGGCGCACGATCGTCACCGTGGTGCTCCCCGCGGCGATGGCCGGCATCACCAGCGGGGCGATGCTCGCCGTCGCCCGCGCCGCCGGCGAGACGGCGCCGCTGCTGTTCTGCGTCGGCGTGACCTCCAAGGTCAACTGGAACGTCTTCAGCGGCGCCAACACGGCGCTGTCGGCGCAGATCTTCGCCAACGCCCAGACGCCGTTCGCCGGGGCGCAGGAGCGGGCCCTCGGCGCCGCCTTCACGCTGGTGGCGATCGTGTTCCTGCTCACCGTCCTGGCGCGGTTCATCTCGAGCCGCTACTCGGTCAAGACGCGCTGAGGGCGAGCCGCACCGAGCGGTCGCCGGGTGCGGCGGTCGAGCCGGTCAGCGACCGGCGCCGACCGAGACCCGACGGGACTTGAGGATCCGACGCCGCTGGCGCTCGGAGGTGCCACCCCACACGCCGTGATCGATGCGGTTCACCAGCGCGTGCTCGAGGCACTGCGCCTTGACCGGGCACGTCTCGCAGATGCGCTTGGCGATCTCCACGCCAACGCCATCGCTCGGGAAAAACGTCGCGGGCGGCTCGAAACGGCAGTTGCCCTTTGCCATCCACTCGGTGTCGTCCATTGGTCCTCCGTCTGGGTTCCTCGGTTTCTACGAACCGAGGGGTGCGTCGGTTCCCAGCGCAGCGGAAGTTCCTGCTCCGGCGCCGAGGTGCCGGAGGGGGGTCAGGGATGCGACCACGGTATCCGGTGCGGTCCGGATCGGCCTAGTCGATCGGTACCATTCTCCCGACCTCCCGACCTGAGCTGGTGGATGCCCGCGTGGACGAACCGAACGAA
>JAGQTE010000182.1 GCA_020439175.1 Acidimicrobiales bacterium
GAGTTGCCACCGCCGATGACGGCGACGCGCTTGCCCTTGAACAGCGGACCGTCGCAGTGCGGGCAGTAGGTCACGCCTTTGTTGCGGTACTCGACCTCGCCGGGCACGCCCATCGACCGCCACCGGGCGCCGGTGGAGAGCACGACGCTGCGGGCCCGCAACATGGCGCCGCTGGCCAGCTCGACGCCGACCAGGCCGTGATCGGGCGACTCGCCGGCGGCGGCGAGGCGCACCGCCTGCTGGTTGTGCATCACCTCGACGTCGTACTCGCTGACGTGCTGCTCGAGGGCCGAGGCGAGCTTGGGGCCCTCGGTGTAGGGCACCGAGATGAGGTTCTCGATGGCCATCGTGTCGAGGACCTGCCCGCCGAAGCGCTCGGCAACGACGCCGGTGCGGATGCCCTTGCGGGCGGCGTAGATGGCGGCTGAGGCGCCGGCGGGTCCACCACCGACGACGAGCACGTCGAACGGCTCGGCGGCGTCGAGCTCGGCGGCGACGCGTGCCTCGGCGCCGGCATCGAGCCGGGCCACGATCTGCTCGAGCGACATCCGGCCGGAGTCGAACAGCTCGCCGTTGCAGAACACGGTGGGCACGGCCAGCACGTTGCGGGCCTCGACCTCGTCGGGGAAGGCGGCGCCGTCGATGGCCGTGTGGGTGATGTTGGCGTTGCAGACGCTCAGCACGTTGAGCGCCTGCACCACGTCGGGACAGTTCTGGCACGTCACCGAGAAGTAGGTCTCGAAGTGCAGCGGACCCTCGATGGCCTCGATCTGGGCGCGGACGTCATCGGAGACGGTGGGCGGGTGCCCGCCGACCTGCAGGACCGCCAGCACCAGCGAGGTGAGCTCGTGCCCCAGCGGGAGGCCGGCGAAGCGCACCTCCACGTCGGTGCCGACCCGCCGCACGGCGAACGACGGCCGTCGCTCGTCGAGGCTCGTGGGGCCGGCGTCGCCGTCCTGTCGGACCACGGCGATGTGGTCCGACAGGGCGGCGAGCTCGGCGAGGAGGGACTCGACCTGCGCCGAGCGAGGCGTGTCGTCGAGCCACGCCACCAGCTCGACCGGTCGGGTGATCTTGGTGAAGTGCTCCCGCAGCTGGGCGGTGAGCGCGTCGTCGAGCACCACGGTGCGTCCTTTCGTCAGGTCTCGTCAGGTCTCGTCAGGTCTCGTCGTCAGATCTTGCCGACGAGGTCGAGCGACGGGGCCAGGGTCTCGTCGCCCTCTTCCCACTTGGCGGGGCACACCTCGCCCGGGTGCTCGCGCACGTACTGCGCCGCCTTGATCTTGCGGACCAGCTCGGCGGCCGAGCGGCCGACGCCCTCGGGGGTGATCTCGACGAGCTGGATGACGCCGTCGGGGTCGACGAGGAAGGTGCCGCGATCGGCGAGGCCCTGCCCCTTGCGCATGTTCTTGAAGTTGCGGGTGACGGTGCCGCTCGGGTCGCCGATCATCGGGTAGCGGATCTTGCCGATCGTGTCCGAGGCGTCGTGCCAGGCCTTGTGGGTGAAGTGGGTGTCGGTCGACACCGAGTAGACCTCGACGCCCATGGCCTGCAGGTCCTCGTAGTGGTCGGCGAGGTCGCCGAGCTCGGTGGGACAGACGAAGGTGAAGTCGGCGGGATAGAAGAACACGACCGACCAGCGGCCACGCAGGTCGTCGTCGCTCACGTCGACGAACTCGCCGTTGTGGAACGCCGTGGCCGTGAAGGGCTTGATCTCGGAGTTGAGCAGGGACATGGGGACCTCCCGGTCGGGGTTCGGTTGCGCTAGTGATAGTCACGATAGATGGGACATCGCGCTATCCATCGGGGTTATCGATCGCTTGTCCCGATGGCCCCGATAGGTCGGACCTATTACCCGATCGCTCTCCGATCGATGACAAGGGCCTTGTATCTGACGTGACGTGAGGTCGTACGGTCGATCCATGCCCCACGACGACACGTCCGCTCCCCTCGTGCGCATCGGCGACGTCGCCGCCGCCAGCGGCCTCTCCGTGCGCACGCTGCACCACTACGAGGACATCGGTCTCATCGAGCCCGACGCCCGCAGCGACGCCGGCCACCGCCTGTACGGACCGACGGCGATGGCGCGGATCTACCGGGTGCAGCTGCTGCGGCGCCTCGGGCTGTCGCTCGACGACGTGGCCCGCGCCCTCGACGACCCGGCCTGGGACCTGACCCACGCGCTCGCCCACCACCGCGACGCCCTCGACCGCAGCCTGGGTGCCACCGCCCGGCTCCGGAGCCAGGTCGACGCCCTGCTCGCCTCGCTCGAGCGTGGCGACACCGCAGACGTCGACGCCCTCATCTCGATCCTGGAGGACATGACCATGCTCGATTCCCTCGTACGCCAGCGCATCTCGATCCTCGTCTACGCCGACCTGGAGGCGGCGTTCGACGAGCTGACCGGCGTGTTCGGCCTGCTGCCGGGTGAGCTCACCCGTGACGATGACGGCACCGTCGTGCACGCCGAGCTGCATGCCGGCGACGGCGTGATCTGGCTGCACCACGAGACCGACGAGTTCGGTCTGGCGTCACCCCAGTCGGTCGGCGCCGCCACCGGCTCGATGGCCGTGATGGTCGCCGACGTCGACGAGCACCACCGGCGCGCCGCCGCCCTCGGCGCCGACGTCGTCTACCCGCCCGTCGACCAGCCCTACGGCTACCGCGAGTACTCCGCCCGCGACAGCGAAGGCCAGCTCTGGTCCTTCATGGCCCCCCTCACCTGA
>JAGQTE010000183.1 GCA_020439175.1 Acidimicrobiales bacterium
CGCGCCGCCGGGAGCTCGCGGAGCTCGCCGAGCGCCCGCGCCTGGCCGAGCAGCAGCCGGCAGCGTCGCCGATCGTCGCCGCCGGCCAGGGCCACGCCTTGGGTGAACAGCCGGGCTGCGGCCGGATGCAGCTTGGCGTCCCACGCCCGCGCCGCGGCGCGTTCGACCCACTGCAGCGCCCGGTCGACCAGATCGGCCGGCACACCGGGGACGGCGCCCAAGTCGGCGGCGAGCTCTGCGGCGGCGGCGTAGTGGAACGCCACCACCTCGAGGGTGCGCTCGTCCACCACGCGCTCGCCGGCGGCGTCGAGCGGCGCCCCGGCCTCCAGGTAGCCGGCGATGCCGGCGTGGCGGCGAGCACGATCGGCCTTGGTGAGGGTGGCGTACGCCACCTCGCGGATCAGGTCGGAACGGAAGCGCCACCGGTCGCCGTCGACCACGATCAGCTCCCGGTCGTCGAGCGCATCCATCGCCGACGTCAGGTCATCACCGGCGTCCTTGCCCATCTTCTCGAGCGCCAGCACCGGCCCGCTGCGCCCCCACACCGCCGCGTTGTCGATGACGGCGCGCTCGGACGGCGTCAAACCGTCGAGGCGGGCGGCCACCAGCCCGCGCAGGGTGTCCGGCAGCACGGTCTGCTGCTCGGCGGGACGGGTCCGGGGGGCCACGTCCTCACCGACGAGCGCCAGCAATTCCTCGAGGAAGAACGGGTTGCCGCCCGAGCGGTCGAGCAACGCCTGCGCCAGTGCGTCGTCGATCGGCTCGGGCGCCAGGGCGTCGAGCAGCACCCCGGCGCTGGCGGCGTCGAGGGGGTCGAGGTTCACGACCGTGACGTTGTGACGGCCCAACGGCGGCGACCACCGGTCGAGCAGCTCGCCCCGGGCCGTGGCGACGAGCAGCAGCCGGCAGCGCGCCAGGCGCTCGAGCGTCGAGCCGATCAGCTCCAGGACGACCTCGTCGGCCCAGTGCAGATCGGACAGCACCAGCACCACGAGGCCGTCGCGCGCCACGGCACCGAGGTAGCGCTGCACGGCACGCACGACCTCGGCGCGAGCGTTGTCGGGGTCGATGCCGCGCAGCGCCGTCTCGTGACCGAGCAGCGTCAGCAGCCCGCGCGTCACGCGGGCGATCTCGGCGTCGTCGTCGGGTCCGCCGAGCGCGGCGGCGACGCCGCGACGCACCGCCTCGTCCACCTCGGGGCCGGAGCGGTCGGCCGGCAGATCGAGCCCTTGGCGCACGGCTTCGGCGACCGGCCACCACACGTTGGCCTCGCCGTAGGGCACGCAGCGGCCTTCGAGCACGCGGGCATCGAGATGACGACGCGCCCGTCCGGCCACCTCCTCGGCCAGGCGCGACTTGCCCACGCCCGCCTCACCCGTCAGCACGACCAGCTCGGCCCGGCTCCGCGCCGCCGTGAGCTCGGCGGCGTGCACCAGCAACCCCAGCTCGGCGTCGCGGCCGATGAAGGCGCTGGCGCGTCGGCGCCGGCGATAGCCGGGAGGGAGGAGCGGTTCGACGGCGACGTGGGCCGCCACCGGCTCGTCCCGTCCCTTGGCCTGCAGCAGCCCGGCCGAGCGGTACTCGATCGCCGAGACCGTGGCCGTGTGCGTGGCCGGACCGACGAGCACCGTCCCGGGCTCGGCCGCGGATTGGAGGCGCTGCGCCGTGTTCACCACGTCGCCCATCGCCGTGTAGTCGCCACCGGCGCGCAGTGCACCGACCAGGACCTCACCGGTGTTGACGCCGACCCGCATGCGGATCTCGGCGCCGGCCTCGTCGACGTAGGTGCGCAACGTGTGCTGCATGCGCAGCGCGGCGCGCACGGCGCGCTCGGCGTCGTCCTCGTGGGCGACCGGCGCACCGAACAGGGCGAGCAACGCGTCGCCGATGACCTTGTCGATGCGGCCGCCGAAGGCGGTGATGTCCTGGGCCAGGCGCTCGAAGCACCGGTCGACGAGGTTCTTGACCTGCTCGGGGTCGCGCGTCTCGGACAGGTGCGTGAACCCGACCAGGTCGGCGAAGAGCACCGTCACGACCCGCCGCTCGTCACCACGCGCCACGAGCGCATGCCCACAGGCCGAGCAGAAGCGGGCGTCGACGTCGTTGCGCCCGCCACACGAGGTGCACCTCACGATCGACCAGCATACGAAGCCCGCACCCGATGCTCTGCCGCCGAAAACAGGATCAGGGCGACCGGTGGGGGTCGCCCTGAACCTGTGGGTGGGGTGGGATGAGGTCGTGCGAACCGATCGGCACCGCCGTGGTTCGTTGCGAAGTGAACCGTACGGGGGCTGCATCAAGGATCACCGCAGGACTCGGTCAAGATCTGGTCAAGCCGTGGCAACACCGGGACCGCCCCTACACTCGACGCCTGTGACGACGCCTGAGACTCCCCTGCCGGCTCCGCCCCCTCCGGGTCCCTCCGCCGGCACGGCGGCGGCGCGTGCCATCCACGCCACCAAGGTGTACGGCTCGGGCGACATGGCGGTGACCGCCGTGCGCGACGTGTCGGTCGAGTTCGGCCGGGCGCAGTTCACCGCCATCATGGGGCCGTCGGGCTCGGGCAAGTCGACGCTGATGCACTGCATGGCCGGGCTCGACTCGCTGACCGCGGGCCAGGTGATGATCGGCGACGTCGACCTGACCCGTCTCGGCGAGCGCGACCTCACCCGACTGCGCCGCGACAAGGTCGGCTTCATCTTCCAGGCGTTCAACCTGGTGCCGACGCTGACCGCCGAGGAGAACATCACCTTGCCCATGGACCTCGCCGGCCGGGCCCCGGACGACGCGTGGGTGCAGACCGTCGTGGGCACCGTCGGCCTCGCCGACCGCCTCGATCACCGCCCGTCGGAGCTCTCCGGCGGCCAGCAGCAACGCGTGGCCGTCGCTCGGGCGCTGGCCAGCCGACCGGAGATCATCTTCGCCGACGAGCCCACCGGCAACCTCGACTCCCGCACCAGCGCCGAGATCCTCGGCTTCATGCGACGGGCCGTCGACGAGTACGCGCAGACCATCGTCATGGTGACGCACGACCCGATCGCCGCCGGCTACGCCGACCGGGTGGTGTTCCTCGCCGACGGCAGCATCGTCGACGAGATCGCCGGTCCCACGGCGGACTCGGTCCTCGACCGCATGCGTCGCTTCGGGGAGTGAGCCCGACCTGACGGGCGGCGCACCGAGATGCTGAAGGTCGCCCTGCGTGGGCTGCGAGCGCACGCGCGACGGCTCGTGCTCACCACCGTCGTCGTGCTGATGGGCGTGGCGTTCGTCGCCGGCGGTCAGGTCATCACCGACACCGTCCGCACGAGCTTCGACGAGGCCTTCACCGACGCCTACGCCGGCACGGACGCCGTCATCCGCAGCGCCGACGTCGCCGCCAACGCCTTCCAGCAACAGCGCGCCCCCGTCGGCGACGACCTGTTGGCGACCGTGCGCGCCGTCCCGGGCGTCCGCGCCGCCGTGCCCGTCGTGCAGCGGCCGATCAAGGTCGTCGACCCGACGGGCGAGGTGGCCTGCTTCACGTCGGTCGGGGCGCCGATCATCGGGCTCAACTGGGTGGACGACCCGACGCTGAGCCGGTGGCGCATCGTCGAGGGACGAGCACCGAGCGGTCCCGACGAGCTGGTCATGGACCCGAAGCTGGCCGCCGACAAGGGCTTCGGCGTCGGTGACCAGGTCACGGTGCCGCTCGCCTCGGGCACCCAGGTGTTCGAGCTGGTCGGCATCGCGTCGTTCGCCACCACCGGGAACTTCTCGGGGGCATCCGGGGTCCTGTTCGACACCCCCACGGCGCAGACCGAGCTGGTCGCACCGGCGTCGAGCGACTGGATCGCCGTCGCAGCCGAGCCCGGCGTCGACCAGGAGACGTTGCGCGCCCAGCTGCGGGCGGCGGTGCCGGCCGACGCGGAGCTGCAGGTGCTGACCGGCGAGGCGTTCTCCGACGAGGCCCGCTCGGCCTTCGAGCAGTTCTTCGACCTGATCAACCGCGTGCTGACGATCTTCGGGATCGTGGCGCTGTTCGTCGCCACGTTCGTCATCTACAACACCTTCTCGCTCCTGATCACCCAGCGCGCCCGCGAGCTGGCGCTGCTGCGTGCGGTCGGCGCCTCCCGCCGCCAGGTCGTCGGCTCGATGGTGATCGAGGCCTTCGTCGTCGGGTTGGTGGCGGCGCTCGCCGGCATCCTCGCCGGCATCGCGCTCGGCTGGGGCGTCACCACGCTGCTCGGCAACATCGGGTTCGTCCGGCCGGAGACGCCGCTGCAGATCAGGCTGCCGGCGTTCGCTCCGGCGCTGATCGTCGGGATCGGGGTGACCCTGGTGGCGGCGCTGTTCCCGGCGTGGCGCGGCTCGCGCATCGCACCGGTGGCGGCGATGCGCGACGTGGCCCATGACGCCGTGCGCGCCGGGCGCATCCGGACCGCCATCGGCACGGCGGTCGCCGCCCTCGGCATCGGGCTGCTGGTGTGGGGGCTCGCCGGCGATCTGGACGACCCGCTGACGATCGTCGGCATCGGGATGGGCCTCACGTTCGTGGGGGTGGCGGTGCTGGCGCCGGTGTTCGTCGGGCCGCTGACCAACGTGCTCGCCGCCCCGATCGGCCGGTGGCGCGGCGTCGCCGGTCGCCTGGCGCGCACCAACGCCGCCCGCAACCCGCGCCGCTCGGCGGCCACGGTGTCGGCCGTGATGATCGGCGTGGCGCTCGTGAGCTTCATCGCCGTCATCGGCGAGTCGCTGCGCGTGTCACGCACGGAGGTCATCGACCAGACGGTGCGCGCCGACTACGTCATCGACGCGCGTTGCGCCGGCCTGTCCGGCGTGAGCCCCGAGCTGGCCGGCGAGGTCGGCGCCCTCGACGACGTCCGCACGGCGCTCGGGTTCCGCATCGGCCTCGGCCGCCTCGACGCCCGCAACCAGGTCATCATCGGCACCGACCCGGTGGCGCTGCCCGACGTGCTCGCCCTCGACGTCGTCGAGGGGGACCTCGCCTCGCTCCAGGACGGCGCGGTCGCCGTGCCCAAGGAGCTCGCCGCCGATCAGGGGTTGCAGGTCGGCACCCCCGTCGTCGTGGACTTCGTCGGGGTCGGGCCGCGCGACACCACCGTCGGCGCCGTGGTCGACAGCGCGTTCTTCCGGGGCAACGGCATCCTCATCGACCAGACGCAGTTCGACGAGGTGTTCCCGGCCACCCAGCAGACCGACCTGCAGGTCTACGTCCGGTTGGCCGACGACGCCGACCGCGCCGGTGCCGCCACGGCCATCGACGAGGTGGTGGACCGCTTCCCGCCCGCCAGCCTCCAGGACCTCGCCGCCTTCACCGAGGCCCAGACCGCACCCATCGATCGCGTGGTGTTCTTCATCTGGGCCTTGCTGCTGCTGGCCGTGGTGATCTCGATCATCGGCGTGCTGAACACCCTGCTGCTGTCGGTCTACGAGCGCACCCGCGAGCTCGGCCTGCTCCGGGCGGCCGGCATGAGCCGTCGCCAGGTCCGCGCCTCGATCCGCTGGGAGACCGTGGTCATCACCCTGATCGGCACGGTCGTGGGCATCACGATCGGTCTGTCCTTCGGGTGGACGCTGGTGCGGGCCGGCGCCGACGAGGGGTTCTCGGCGTTCGGCGTCCCGTGGCTGCAGGTGGCGATCATCCTCGGCGTGGCCTGGGTGGCGGGTCTGCTGGCGTCGCTGTGGCCGGCCCGACGGGCGGCGCGCCTCGATGTGCTGGCCGCCATCGCCCACGACTGAGACAATCGGCCGATGAGCGCCAGCGACGGCCCCACCTCCGACGGCAGCGTGCGCGCCGAGCACCTCGGACCGCCACGGGTGCGTTCGGGCCGCCAGGAGCTGACCGCCACGCCACTGCCCGAGGCCGAGGTCCTGGCGCTGACCGTCACCGTCGTCGTCGCCGTCCCCGACGACGACCGGCGCGCCCGGCTCGTCGCCTCGCTCGACGGGCTCCACGACGTGGTCGTGGTCGGCGCCGAGGGCAGCGACGAGCTGGCGATCAACGCCGCGCTGGCCCTGGCTCCCACCGTCACCCTCGTCGACGTCGACCCGACACCGGGGTTCGACGGTCGGACCGTGTCCCTGGTGCTCGCCGACAAGCTCGCCACCTCGGCGGTCGTGGCGGTGACGAGCCACGACGACGACGCGCTGTACGACGCCCTCCGCCACGGGGCGCGCTCGATGGTGCGGCCCGACGCCGGCCCCGACGCCCTCGCCGCAGTGGTGCGGGGCGTGTCGCGCGGCGAGGCCGACCTCGGTCCGGGCGCGGCGGCCTGGGTGCTGCGCGAGGTGGACCGGCTCGCCGCCGACTCCTCGCTCGACGAAGCGGCCCGGCCGGACGCGCTGAGCGACCTGGAGCAGGACGTGCTGCTGCGACGCGCCGGCGGGGTCGACTGGGAGGCGATCGCCGCCGTGCACCAGCTCACGCGGCGCCTGGTGGCCACGGCGGCCGGCACGGCGCTGGCCAAGGTCCAGCGGACGCAGCGTCTGGCACGCGAGCTCGACCTCGTGCGGCGCGCCCGCGCCTGAGCCGGGCGGCCGGCGCCGCCGTCAACCCTCGAGCGGCGCCATGTCCTCCATCGCCCAGAACGCACGCATCGACGTGATGCGCCCGTCCTCGTCATAGGCCTGGACCTCGACCACGTCGACGAACATCCGCAGCTCGCCGAGGGTCGAGATGATCCGGGCGGTGAAGGCGATCTCCGCGCCGGCGGGCTTGACGGTCTCGCCCAGCACGAGCTCGACACCGTCGGCCAGGGAGTGGGCGAAGTCCCAGAAGGCGCCGATGGCGTCCCGCCCGACCCGCACCTCCGAGCCGACCGGGTCCTCGAGGGTCGCGCCGTCGGCGAAGAGCTCCAGCCAGCCGTCCCGGTCGCCCGCGTTGAAGCGCTCCAGGTAGCGCAGCACCCCATCTCGCATCACCTGCGCGTCCGGCATCGTCCCCTCCTGTGCGCCTCCCGTCCCTCGGCGGCGCCCGCGGGACGATACCGGAGACCCGCCGATCGGGCGGTACCGTGGCTCGTCGTTCAGCCCTTCGGAGGAAGCATGCCTGCGCCCCGCGCCCGATTCGCCGCCGCGCTGACCGCCGCCGCCGCCCTCGTCGGGGTCGTCGGCTGTGGCACCGACACCGGTCCGCAGCTCGAACGCGGCGCCGAGGATCCCGCTCCGGCGATCGACGACAACGCACCGGTCGCCCGCGACGGGTCCCTCGACGAGGTGGCGGTCAAGCTCGTCCCCATCGCCACCTTGCCGTACCCGGTGGCGATGGCCACCAGGCCCGGCAGCGACGACCTGTGGGTCGCCCAGCAGGCCGGTGCCGTCCGACAGCTCGTGACCCAGGACGACGGCACGTACCAGGTGCCGGACGGCTTCGTCCTCGACGCCCGTGCCGATGTCGACGCCGGGGGCGAGCGCGGGCTGCTCGGCCTGGCGTTCTCGGCCGACGGCGAGGAGCTGTACGTGTACTACACGGCCAAGGGCACCGGGACGCTGACCGTCGCCGAGTACGCCATGGACGGCGACGTCGCCGACCCGGGCTCAAAGCGCATCGTGATCGAGATCGCCCACCCCCGCCCCAACCACAACGGTGGCCAGCTGCAGCTGGGTCCCGACGGCATGCTCTACCTCGGACCGGGGGACGGGGGCGGTGCCGGCGACCCCGACCGCAACGGGCAGAACACCGACACGCTGCTCGGCAAGCTGCTGCGCATCGACCCGACGGCGCCCGCCGACGGCAAGGCCTACGGCATCCCGGCCGGCAACCCGTTCGCCGACGGCGGCGGCGCCCCCGAGGTGTGGTCGTACGGGCTGCGCAACCCGTGGCGGTTCAGCTTCGACGCCGACACCGGCGACCTGTGGATCGGCGACGTCGGGCAGAACCTGATCGAGGAGATCGACTTCGCTCCGGCGACGCCCGAGGGGGCGGGCCGTGGCCTGAACTTCGGCTGGAGCCTGATGGAGGGCACGTCCCCGTTCGAGGACGGCTCGGCGCCCGACGACCACACGCCCCCGATCTTCGACTACGGGCGCGACGGCGGACGGTGCACCGTCGTCGGCGGCTACGTGTACCGCGGTTCGGCCATCGACGGGCTGCAGGGCGCCTACGTGTGGGGTGACTTCTGCACGTCCGACGTGCGCGTCCTGCTCCAGGAGGGCGGCCGGGTCGTCGACGAGCGCAGCCTCGGCGTCTCGGTCACGGCCAACACCCTGGCAAGCTTCGGTCAGGGCCCCGACGGCGAGCTCTACGTGCTCAGCCTCGACGACACGATCTACGCGCTGGTGCCCGCCTGATCGGTGCGCGGCGCCGCGTCGCTGTGCGGGATCGGCGTGTGCGGCAACGCCTCGGGCCGCAGGATCAGGCGCGGGCCGCGATCCCAGGTGAGGTAGTTCCACGCCCAGTTGATGAACACCGAGACGCGGTTGCGCACGCCGACCAGGTACACCAGGTGCAACAGCAGCCAGGCCAACCACGCCGGCATGCCGCGCAGGCGCACCCCGATCGGCAGGTCGGCCACCGCCGCCCGCCGCCCGATGGTGGCCATGGTCCCCTTGTCGAGGTAGTGGAAGTCGGCGCGGGGCCGGCGCTCGATGGTGCGCAGCACCTGCTCGGCGGCATGGCGGCCGCCCTGGATCGCCACCTGCGCCAGCTGCGGGAGCCGGCCGCCGGAGCCGTCGTCGATGTCGGCGATGTCGCCGACGCAGTACACGTCCGGGTACCCCGGCACCGACAGGTCGCGATGGACGACGATGCGCCCGCCGCGCCCGCGCGCCACGGGGAGGGCCTGCGCCAGTGCGCCCGCCTGGACGCCTGCCGCCCACACCAGGCACCGGGTGTGCAGCACCTCGCCCCCGGCGAGCACGACGTGGTCGACGGCCACCGACTCGACCGCCGTCCCGGTGCGCACCTCGACGCCACGCCGTTCCAGCGCCGCACGGGCGTAGGTGCCCGAGTGCTCGTCGAAGGCGGCGAGCAGCCGGTCACCCTGCTCGACGAGGACGATGCGGGACCGGTGGACGTCGAGATCGTGGAAGTCGTCGGCGAAGACCTTCTCGACCAGCTCCGCCAGCGCGCCCGCCACCTCGACACCGGTCGGGCCGCCGCCCACGACCACGAAGGTCAGCACGCCTTCGGCCACGAGGCCGGGCTCGGCCGACGCCGCCTCGAAGAGGCTGATCACGTGGTTGCGCAGACGCACCGCCTCCTCGAGCGTGTAGAGCGGGAACGCCAGCTCGTCGGCTCCGGGGATGCCGAAGGTGTTGCACCTCGACCCGGCGGCGACGATCAGGTGGTCGTAGGGCACCTCCGGGAGGTCCCGCAGCTCGACCCGCCGGCGGTCCAGGTCGATGCCGGTGACCTGGGCCTTGCGGAAGAACACGCGGCGCTGTCGGCGGAACAGCCCGCGCACGGCGTACCCGACGTCGGCGGTGTTCAGCCCGGCGGTGGCCACCTGGTACAGGAGCGGTTGGAACGTGTGGTAGTTGTGCCGGTCGATCACCGTGACGTCGACCGCTTCGTCCTCGAGCCGCTTGGCGGCGGCGAGGCCACCGAAGCCGGCACCGATCACCACGACATGGGGACGTACAGCCACCTCCGGATCATGCCCCATCGGCGCGGCTGGCGCGGCCGTCGACCTGGACCACCAACCCGCGGTACCCGTCGGAGCACCCGGCCTGCAGCAGCGCCGGCGCCAACGACGACGTGCGCGCCGGCTCGCCATCGACGGTGCGCAGCTCCATCGAGCGCCGTCGGCCGTGGCGCACGATGCCGACGAGGGCGTCGGCCAGCGCCCGATCGACGACGTCGGGCGCCACGCCGTCCAGTGCCGGGGCGTCGGCGGTCGGGAACCGCCACAGCCCCGTGCCCGACCGGTCCAGCCAGGCCAGCGCCAGCCCGCGCCACAACACGACGAGCGCGCCGGCCGCACGCGCCGGGCGTCCGGCGGTCGGCGGCCACGGCAGCACGGCGCCATACGGTTGCGCCGGGTCGGTGGCGGCCAGCACCAACGGCGGATCGTCGGCGGCCGCCGGAGCCCGCACCCGGTCGACGGCGCCCGGGAGCGCGAACTGGGCGCCACCGAGTCCGGCGACGAAGTAGCCCCGCCGCACGTGGCCGCGCTCCTCGAGGGCGCCGAGCACCGGGTAGAGCGCGGCGAACCCCCCGGGCACCCCTTCCGAGCGCACCGTCTCCCGGGTGACGAGGCCGTGGCGCTCGAGCAGCTGCGCCGCCAGGGCGTGGGCCTGCTCCGTCGGCGTGGCGGGCGGGGTCAGCAGCGGCGCCACCAGCGACCAGCGACCCGAGCCGGCCGGCGGGCCGACGGCGCGCAACGCACCCACG
>JAGQTE010000184.1 GCA_020439175.1 Acidimicrobiales bacterium
TCGGCGTCGCTGCGCAGCGACACGAAGGGCAGGGCGCCGTCGTCCGGAGACCACGTCGGCTGGATGTCGTGGGCCGACGACGCCGCGGTGCGGTTCGTCTGGGCACCGCCGCCCGACGGCATGGTCATGATGTCGTAGTCGCCGCCCGCCACCCGGTCGAAGGCGATCTGGTCGCTGGTGTTGGCGGTGTCGGGCGTGTCGTCGTCATCGGCGACCCCGCCGGTCAGCGCCGTGGCGGCGCCGCCCGACGCCGGGACCGTGTACAGGTCGGCGGCGGTGGCGCCGCGCGTCGACACGAACACGATGGTGGCACCGTCCCGGGTGAAGGCCGGGTCGTAGTCGGCGGCGGCGTGGGACGTGATCGCCGTCGCCGCGCCACCGGTCGCCGGCATCACGTAGACGTCGGGGTTGCCGGCGCGGTCCGACACGAAGGCCAGCGTCGTGCCGTCCGGCGACCATGCCGGCTTCTCGTCGCTGGCGCCGTCGGCGGCGGCGCCGGTCGTCCGGCGCACCGCACCGGTGCCGTCGGCGTTCATCACCCAGATGTCGTTGGTGCCGGCACGGTTCGAGGTGAAGGCGATCTTGGTCCCGTCGGGCGACCACGCCGGGAACTGGTCGTTGGCGGCGTTGGCGGTCAGGTTCGTCTGCCCCTTGCCGTCGGCGTCCATCACGAACACGTCGTTGTTGCCGGTGCGGTCCGAGGTGAAGGCGATGGCCGGCGGGCCGGCCGGCGGCGGCGTGCTGTCGCAGGGCACGATCGTGCACAGCAGATCCACGAGCTGGGCCCGGGCGCCGTCGAAGGTGGCGCCGTCCTTGGCCGGCGTGGCGTCGTGCATCGTCGGGAACAGGGCGTCGACGACGGCTCGGGCCTGCGTGCCCTTGCCGTGCGTGGCGAGGTAGTGCAGGTACTCGTAGTCCTCGCGGCCGTCGCGGATGCGCTTGAGGCGGATGGTCTCGAGGGGGATGTCATCGGCGCCGCCGATGCAGGCCCGGTTGCCGGCGTTCGGGCAGGCGGCGTTGGCGTCGCCCAGCCCCGGATAGAACAGCGTGCCGTCGCCGTTGGTGCCGTCCCAGAACAGGCAGTTGGAGTTGTTCTGGTTGTTGATGTCGAAGGCGTTGCAGGTGTTCCACGCCAGGGGCAGACGGTGGGTGGTCTCCCAGAACAGCTCGCCACTCAGGTCGTACCTGAAGGCCATCATCCCCATCGCCCGGTGCTGCACCGCCGGCGCGTCGATGGCGTAGCCCGGCCACCCGTTGAAGTAGGCCGAGGCCGTGGTCGGATCGGCCGCGTTGGCGCACCCGTGGCTCAGACAGGACGTGTACGCCCACAGGCGGTTCCCGGCGGCCTGGCCCAACCAGGCGTCGTAGTTGGCCCGCTGGTTGCCGACGTAGGCGCCCGCGGCGTCGTCGAGTCGGTTGACCGGCGGTACGAGGACGTCGACCTCACCGGGCACGCCGTAGGTGGTGAGCTCGTTGATCGTGCCGGTGACCAGGTTGGGCACCGTCGGCCACCCGGCGAGGCCGGAGAGGTAGTTCGTCCGGCAGTCGGTCCACGAGGATTGCGTGGTGCCCGCCTCGTCGCAGCCGTACAGGACCATCCGCGGGGCGAAGCCCTTGGCGGTCGCCGTCGCCTCCCACTGGTCCCAGCACGCCTGCAGGCAGTGCCCGGCGCTGTAGCCGTACTGCGAGACGACCGACAGCTTCGCCCCGGCCAGCCGCAGCGGGCTCCACGTGCCGCCGTCGTTGACGGGCGACGTGCCGTTGATCAGCGGCAGCAGGTACTGCTCGAACCACGCCTTCTCGTCGCCGGCGGCGGCCGGGGAGCTGTTGTTGCCCCCCTTCCAGGGGTTGGCGATGGTCACCCGGTTCTCGAGGGCGACCCGTTCGTAGAGCGAGTGCAGGGCCCACCGCTGCTCCTCGTCGAAGTTGCAGTACGGGTTGGCGGTGTGGGCGTCGCACACGGCGCGGTAGTTCGTGTAGAAGGCGGTCTGCAGCGTGCTCGTCGACGGCAGATCGAAGCCCAGCACGTCGAGTTGGACCGGCACCGAGATGTTCACGCCGCCGTTGCCGGTCACCTTGACGACGCCGGTGTAGGTGCCCGGGTCCGTACCCGGCGGCACGAAGACGTCCACCCAGGCCACACGGTTCTGGTTCGCCGGCACCGTGAGCGGGAAGGCGCTGCGGTTCTGGTGGTAGATGGGGTCGACCTCGGGGATCAGCGCGTCGGCCCACCGGCCCGTGGCGCCTTCGGCGTCCGAGCGGGTCACGGCCGTGAAGTAGTCGGCGCGCAGGAACGTCGTGTCCGACCAGTCCAACGCCCCGCCGGGGCCGGTGAGGGGCTGGGCCGGATCACCGAACACGTTGACGTTGCCGACCGATGCCCCGCCGGCCTGCAGCACGACCTGGAACGACTCGAACTCGTTCCCGGCGGCCGACAGCGTGACGCCGTTCGGTCCGCTGTAGGGCGTGTCGGGGCGGATGTTCACCGTCGACGACGCCGTCGAGACCGTCAGCCCGCCCTGGGTCTGCGCCGCCTGTGCGGGCGGCGTGCCCACGACCACCAGCGATGCCAGCACCACCACCAGCGCACCGAGGAGCGCGCCCGTGCGCGCCCGCGTCGCCGTCCCACCCAACTCCGCCATCACCGTGCCCCTTCCACCTGCGTCCCGTAGCCACCTGGGTCCTGTGGCGGGCGACCCTACTCAGTCGACGATCGCAGCGCACAGA
>JAGQTE010000024.1 GCA_020439175.1 Acidimicrobiales bacterium
CAGCTCGTCGTTGAGCTCCGAGGCGCACCAGCCGGCGTAGTAGGCGGCGGACTTGGCCGACTCGACCTCGAGCAGCATGTCGGCGCACTTGTGCTTGATGGCCTGGAACGAGCCGATGGGCCGGCCGAACTGGACGCGGACCTTGGCGTACTCGACCGACATGTCGAGGCACTGCTGGGCGCCTCCGACCTGCTCGGCGGCGAGGCCGACGGCAGCGAGGTCGAGGACGGTCGACAGGATGTCCCAGCCGCCGCCGTCGGTGCCGATGAGGGTGCCCTCGACGCCGTCGAACTCGAGCTTGGCCTGCTTGCGGGTCTGGTCCATGGTGGCCAGCGGCGTGCGGGTGAGGCCGGCGGCATCGCCGTCGACGGCGAAGATGCTCACGCCGGCACCGGTGCGGGCGGCGACCAGCACGAGGTTGGCGGTGTGACCGTCGATCACGAACATCTTCGTGCCCGAGATCTTCCAGGTGCCGCCGTCGTTCGTGGCGGTGGCCTCGATGCCCGACTCGTCCCAGCGGCCGTTCGGCTCGGTGAAGGCGAGGGTGGCGATCGTCTCGCCGGAGGCGATGCCCGGCAGGTGCGCCGCCTTGGCGGCGTCGTCGCCGGAGTGGATCAGCGTGTTGGCGCCGAGCACGACGGTCGAGAAGTAGGGGGCGCACAGCAGCACCTTGCCCATCTCCTCGAGCACGACGATGAGCTCGACGTAGCTGTAGCCCTGGCCGCCGAAGTCCTCGGGGACGATCAGGCTCTGCAGGCCGAGCTGCTCGCCCATCTGGGACCAGACCTCGGGGTCGTAGCCCGACTCGGTCTCCATCAGCTCACGCACCGCCGACTCGGGCGACTTCGCCTCGAGGAACTGGCGGACCACGTTGCGAAGCTCTTCCTGCTCCTCGCTGAATGCGAAGTTCACGGCGTTGTGCCCCCTTCGGTCAGTCGCTGCCGGCCAACTGCGGTCCGGTGCTCGCGTCTCGTCGCCACTGTCTACTAGACCGCCCGGTCAAGAAACCAGTTGGCCGGGACAGTTTGGCAGGAAACGCGCGAGGCGCCCACTACGGTGCCGTCGAACGGTCGATCCCGGAGGTGCCGCGATGGCGGACGTGACCTTGCACTACGACGACTCGACGGCGGAGATCCACAAGCTGGTGGTCGGCCCCGTCGACAACAACGTGTTCGTGCTGCGGTGCAAGCAGACGGGCGAGGCGCTGCTGATCGACGCTGCCAACGAGCACGAGCAGCTGCTCGAGCTGTGCAAGGCGCTCAACGTCCGCCAGGTGCTCGAGACCCACGGCCACTGGGACCACATCCAAGCCGTGCCGGCCGTGCGCGACGCCGGCTACGAGGTCGGCGTCACCGCCGAGGACGCGGCGATGCTCGACAGCTACGACTTCGTCCTCGAGGACGAGTCGGTGATCGACGTCGGGCGGCTGCGGTTGCACCTGATCCACACCCCCGGCCACACGCCGGGATCGATCTGCTTCCGCCTCGAGGGCGCGCCGGTGCTCTTCTCGGGCGACACCCTCTTCCCCGGCGGCCCCGGCGCCACCAAGTTCGAGGGCGGCGACTTCCCGACGATCATCGAGTCGATCGACCGCAAGCTGTTCACGCTGCCGCCGGAGACGATCGTGCTGCCCGGCCACGGCGACGACACGACCATCGGCGCCGAGCGCCCGCACCTCCAGGAGTGGGTCGACCGCGGCTGGTAGGTC
>JAGQTE010000025.1 GCA_020439175.1 Acidimicrobiales bacterium
CCGCCGGCGATGCGCTGCTGCAGGCTGTTCCAGCGGTGCTGGCGCGCAGCGATCCACGGGTCGTCGGACAGGCCGTGCTCGAGGAAGTGGAAGCGCCCGCCGGGGCGCAGCACGCGCCGCACCTCGGCCAGCGCTGCGTGGGAGTCGGGGATGGTGCACAGCGTCCACGTGCTGAGCGCGGCGTCGACCGAGTGGTCCTCGAGCGGCAGCACCTGGCCGTCCAGCCCGATGAAGTCGACGGGGATGGGGTTGCGGGCCAGGCGTTTGGCGGCGAGCTTGCGGCCGACGACCGCCGGGTCGACGGCCAGCACCTCGGTGACCTCGGCCGGGTACAGGCCGATGTTGGGTCCCGACCCGAAGCCGAGCTCGAGCACCCGGCCCGAGAGGCCCTCGAGCGCCGGGCGGCGCACCTTGGCCATCTGCGCGTTGCCGCACACCTTGTCGATGACGCGCGGCAGGACCTGGTCCTCGTAGAGCCCCATGTGGTCAGCGTCCCTTCGTCAGCAGGAGGCAGCCGCCGAGCGGCCCGCCGCCGGCACCGACGACCGCGACCTCCGGGTCGCGACCGCCCGGCCGGACGACCTGTCGCTCGTCGCCTCTCCCCCACAGTTGCACGCACGCCTCGTGCAGGAAACCGAAGCCGTGCAGCCGACCGGCCGAGAGCTGGCCTCCGTGGGTGTTGAGCGGCAGCAGCCCGTCGCGGGCGATGGCGCCGCCACCCTCGATGAACGCCCCGCCCTCACCCTGGGCGCAGAACCCGAGCGCCTCGAGCCAACACAGCGTGATGAAGCTGAACCCGTCGTAGAGCTCGGCGACGTCGACGTCGGCGGGCGTCAGGTCCGAGCGCTCCCACAGCATCGCCGAGGCGTCGCGCAGCGCCATCGTCGTCAGGTCGTCGAACTGGTCCCAGCTGGGGCGGCCGCGCAGCGCCGTGCCCATCGCCTCGACCCGGGCGGCGGGGTGGTCGAGCGCCGCGGCGTGCTCGACGCGCGAGATGACGACCGCCGTCGAGCCGTCGGCCGGGGCGTCGCAGTCGTAGAGGCACAGCGGGGTCGAGATCATCCGCACCGACAGGTAGTCGTCCATCGTCATCGGGTCGCGGTAGATCGCCTTGGGGTTCAGCGCGGCGTTGGCGCGGGCGTTGAGGGCGATCTGTGCCAGCTGCTCGCGTGTCGTGCCGTACTCGTGGAAGTGGCGCTGGGCCATCATCCCGATCCAGTTGGCGGCCGACGCCGCCCCGAAGGGCAGCGTCCACTGCATGAAGCTCGACGCCCGGTACGCCCCACCGCCGCCGCCCATCGTCACCGACGCCCGGCCCTGATCCCCCTGGGCCGACGCCTCCCACACGGTGCGGAAGCACAGGACGTGGTCGCACAGGCCGGCCGACACGGCGAGCACGGCGTTGACCACGGCACCGAGCTGGCCGGGCAGCTCCATCCCACCGGCGAACCAGTTGAGCTCGAGCCGCAGCGCGTCCTGCAGCTCGGTGACGCCGACGCCGGAGAACCCTGGCGGGATCTCCATGTTGCCGGGGTAGGTGGCGATGCCGTCGATGTCGGACGGGTCGAGGCCGGCGTCGGCGATGGCCTCGAGCGCGGCGTCGACCGTGAGGTCGAGGGGGTCGCGGTAGATGCGGCGGCCCACCTGGGACTGGCCGATGCCCGACACGATGGCGCGGCGCTCGCCGCGGAGCTCCTCGAAGGCGCTCATGCCGCACCCCCGGCGACGTCGGGCTCGAACAGCGGCAGCCACACCTCGTAGCCGTTGTCGTCGTAGTGCTCGAAGGTCACCCGCACCGGCATCCCGATCGTGACCTCGTCGGGGTCGCAACCGACGATGTTGGTCGTCAACCGCAGGTCGTCCTGTTCGGCCAGCTCGACGATGGCCACGACATAGGGCGGATCGAACGTGGGGATCCACGGCTGGTGGTTGATCGTGTAGGTGAACACCGTGCCCTTGCCGCTCACCGCCTCGACCGCGAGGTGCTTGGTGCGGCACCGCGGGCAGATCGGCCCCGGCGGGTGGAGTCGGTAACCGCAGTCCTGGCAGCGCCAGAACCGCAGCTCGCCCTCGGCGCCGCCGAGCCAGAAGGGCTCGTTGGCGTCGGTGAGCCGGGGCAGAACCCGGAACGGCTTATCTGACATTCGTGTCAGGTTAGTGGTGCGCTCACTCGTCCGCGTCGGGCTGGGACGCACCGGCCTCGAACCCGGCACGGGCCGCCGGCAGCGCCTCGGCGGTGGGCAGCAGACCGAAGCTCGGCTGGGTGAGCACCATCGCCGCCACGACCTCCTCCCAGGTGGCACCGACCTCGGTCGCCAGACGGGCGTGGCGCTCGACGCCGCCGCGGTTGCGGGCGATGACGGCGACGGCCAGGCGGATGAGCTCGTGCGTGCGGCGGTCGAGCGCCTGGAGCGACTCGATCTGGCCCAGGTAGGCGCTCTGGGCCTCCTGCAGCGCGGGGAACACCTCGTGCAACGGACCCTCGTAGGAGAAGCTCCACTCCTGCTCGCTCACCGCACCCCTCCTCGGTTCTCGCTCAGCACGTGCATCAGCGGCCCGCACTCTAGGCGTCCGCCAGGGATAGGTTGCCGGGCCGTGGCCCCGACCTGGCAGCTCCGCAGCACCGCAGCCGATCTGGCGCAGCGCTATCGCGCCGAGGGTCTGTGGACCGACGAGACCCTGGGCCAGCTGCTCGACGGCCACCTGCGCGCCCAGGCGGCGCTGGACGTGCGGGTGTGGTCGGCGACGCGGCCGTGGTCCGGGACGATCGCCGACGTGCACGGCGCGGCACGGCGCTTCGCCGGGTGGCTGGCCGACAACGGCGTCGGTGCCGGCGACGTCGTGGCGTTCCAGCTGCCGAACTGCGTCGAGGCTGCCGTCGTGTTCTGGGGCAGCGCGCTGGCCGGCGCCGTGCTGGTGCCGATCGTGCACTTCTACGGCCCGAAGGAGGTCGGGTTCATCGTCGACCAGCTCACGCCCGCCGTGCTCGTGCACAGCGCCGGCACGCCGATCGAGCC
The DNA here is from genome assembly GCA_020439175.1 of Acidimicrobiales bacterium. Classification (GTDB taxonomy): domain Bacteria; phylum Actinomycetota; class Acidimicrobiia; order Acidimicrobiales; family Acidimicrobilacustridaceae; genus JAGQTE01. The sequence continues at coordinate 3,018 of JAGQTE010000025.1, forward strand.
CGCCGACGGCCGGATCGACCTC
>JAGQTE010000185.1 GCA_020439175.1 Acidimicrobiales bacterium
GCGGCGCGCCTGCTCTGCCGTCGCCCAGAGCAACGCCGAGCCGACCACGACCACGAGCAGCAGCCCCAACGCCGGGAGGAGCCGCCGCGCCCGACGCTGCCAGAACCGTCCGAGCGACACGGTGCCGGTGCCGTGGTGCTCGACGAGGAGCAACGACGTGATCAGGAAGCCCGACAGCACGAAGAAGGCGTCGACCCCGAGGTAGCCGCCCGTGAGATAGCCGGCGTGGAAGGCGATCACCCCCAGCACGGCGATGCCTCGCAGGCCGTCGAGGGCCGACAGGTGAGCGAGTCGAGGCGGTCGGTCCATGGGGACCACCGATGCTACCGATCGCCCCGAGATGCACCCGGTCAGGTCGGCGCCGAGTGGTGGCCGTCGCGGGCGCCAGGACGGCGGCTGGCGAGCGTCAGGACGGGCGGCGGCGCGACCCGGCGGTGTGTGGGAAGTCCCCGTCTTCGGCGGCGGCGACGGCGGGCCGGGTCCACAACAGGTAGGTGAGCGAGACGGCGAGGCCGGCGGGGACCAGCAGGACGCCGCACAAGATCGCCACCAGCCACGCCACGCGGCTGCGACCGGCCAGGGACCACGCCCAGGCCGGGCGCCGGGCGCAGTCCAGCAGCGCCCACACCGAGAGGCCGAGCGGGATGCACAGCACGGCGGTGACGATCACCTCCGAGCCGAGCGCGCCCCAGTCCATCGCTGCGACGCTATCGGCTGCTCCTCGTCGGCGATGCCGTCGTGGCGGGAGGTCGGCGCCGACGTCGACCGGCAGCACCGGGTAGCCTCCACGGCGTGGAGATCCGCAAGGGGGGTCCGATCGCCCTGGTGGTCGGCGTCGCGGCGCTCGTCGCCGGGTTGCTGCTGCCCGTCGTGCTGACGAGCGCCACCGGACCGCAGGTGATCGCACCCGACGGCGACACCGTCGAGGTGACCGGCGACACCGTCGGTGCCTGGACCGTGCTGTTCCGCGGCCCGGCCGTCGTCGGACCGGACGACGCGACGATCACCGTCACCCCCGTCGGCAGCGGGTCACCGGGCGTGGTCACGGTGCCGATCGTGCGTTCGAGCGAGGCGACCTCGGAGGGGCCGGCGACGAGGATGGCCTCCGTGGCGGTCGCCGAACCCGGCGTGTACCGCATCACCGTCGCCGCGTCCGGCACAGCTGCATCGTCGGGGGGCACGTGGCTGGTCGTGGCGCCCGACGTGCCGCTGCCCGGTGTCGTCGTGCTGCGATGGCTGCTGCTGGTCGCCGGCGCCGGGCTGATCGTGGCGTGGCTCGTGCAGCGCAACGAAGTCCGGACGCGACAGGCGGCGCGCGAAGCCCGGGCGCGGCGCTGAGCTCGCGCCGGCCAGCGCAGTAGGGCGTCAGCCAGTCCGGTAGGCGTCAGCCAGTCCGGTAGGCGTCAGTCGGCTTCGTCGGAGCGGTACCGGGGGTTCGGCGTCGGACCGGGTCTCGGGGCGAGGAGGTCCGGGGTGAGGTGCACCTCGCCGGGCACGAGGCCGTCGGCGAGCAGCGCCAGCACCACGGCGCCGACCCGTTGGTAGCTCGTCTCGAAGGTGTCGGTCGCC
>JAGQTE010000026.1 GCA_020439175.1 Acidimicrobiales bacterium
CCGTGGCGCCGGGCGGGGGCGGCAACTCGGCGGTCGTCACCAAGGTGATCTCGGCGCCGCGCGCCAGCGCCGCCTCCGCCAGGGCGTAGCCCTGCTTGCCCGTGCTGCGGTTCGTGATCACGCGCACCGGGTCGATCGGCTCGCGCGTCCCACCCGCGCTGATCAGCACCTTCCACCCCGCCAGATCGCCGGGGCCGAGGGCGCGCTCGATCGCCGCCACGATCACCTCCGGGCCGGCCAGGCGGCCGACGCCCTCATCGCCGCCGGCGAGTCGGCCCGACTCGGGTGGCACGATGCCGACGCCGCGCCGGGCCAGCGTCTCGAGGTTCTCCTGCACCGCCGGGTGCTCCCACATCTCGGTGTGCATCGCCGGGCAGAACAGCACCGGCGCCCGGGTGGCGAGCAGGGTCGCCGTGAGCAGGTCCGACGAGATGCCGGCGGCGTAGGCGCCGATCACCCGCGCCGTCGCCGGGCACACGACGATCAGGTCGGCGCGCTGGCCGAGGCGGGTGTGCGGGATGGGATCGGCCGCCTCGAAGATCTCGGTGCGCACCGGCTCCGACGCCAACGCCGAGAAGGTCGTGGCGCCGACGAACCGCTGGGCGCCGTCGGTCATCACCGGCAGGACGGTGGCGCCGGCGTCCATGAGCCGGCGGCACACGTCGATCGCCTTGTAGGCGGCGATCCCCCCGCTGACGCCGAGGACGACGGTCTTGCCCGAGAGGTAGGTCACGAGGGCGTCCCCCCTTGGATCGGTGGCGGCCACGGCGCCGCCGCAGAGCCGCTCAGGCCTCGGCGTCGGTCTCGACCACCTCGACGGTCTCGACGATCACGACGTCGTCCTCGCCGAGCTCGGCCTCCTCGGGCAGGTCGCAGGCCCGGATCTTGCCGGCAGCGATCTCCTCGAAGGCGATCGACAGCGGCTTGCGCGCCACCGAGGTGACCTGCGGCGGGATGGCCGCACCGGGCGTGTCGCCGAGCTGGCCGAAGTAGGAGTTGATCTGGCGAGCACGCTTCGACGACAGCGTCACCAGCTTGAACTTGGAGTCGACCACCGCCATGAGGTCCTCGACCTTGGGGTAGATCATCGAGCTGGTCTGCGCGTGCGGCATGGTGGCGGGTCTCCTGGAGGCCGATCTGCGTCCCGACGGGCGGCCGGGAGGCCTCGCCATGGTAGTCGGCGGCCACTCCCCCGGGCCAGGACACCCTCCCGGTCGTCGATCCTGTGGTGCCGGCCCGGGCAGGCGCGGCTGGGCACCACGAGCACGCGGAGGTTCAGGTCGTGGTGGCGCGGGCGGCGGCGAGGATGCCCTGGAGCTCGGCCAGGGTGCGCTCCAGGTCGTCGTTGACGACGACCACGGCCCCGAGGCGGTGCGCCAGCGCCCGCTCCTCGGCTCCCTTGGCCATCCGGCGCTCGACGGCGTCGGGCGGGTCGCCGCGACCGACCAGGCGGGCGCGCTGGGCCTCGAGCGACGGGGCATCGAGGAACACCAACAGGGCGTCGGGCTCCAGCGCCAGCACCTGCTCGGCGCCCTGCACGTCGATCTCGAGCAGCACGTCGTGGCCGTCGGGCACCTCGCCCGGCCCGGGCCGGGGCGTGCCGTAGCGGTTGCCGAGGAACTCCGCCCACTCCCAGAACCCTCCGGCGGCGACGCGCTCGTCGAAGGCGGTGCGGTCGACGAACACGTAGGCGTCGGCCGCCTCCCCGGGGCGCCGCTGGCGGGTCGTCCACGACCGCGACAGCCAGAGGCGGTCGTCCGCGTCGAGGAGTCGGGACGCGACCGTGCCCTTGCCGACCCCACCGGGGCCGGAGATGACGACGATCACCGGCGGCTCAACCGGGGAAGGTCTTGAGCAGCGCCGCGCGCTGCTGATCGCCGAGGCCCCGCACCCGGCGCGACTCGCTGATGCCGATGTCCTCCATCGTGCGCTTGGCCTTGACCTTGCCAACGCCCGGCAGCGCCTCGAGGACGGCGGACACCTTCATCTTGCCGATGACGTCATCGTCCTCGGCTCGCTCGAGCAGCGCCTTGAGCGACAGCGACCCCATCTTGAGCTGTTCCTTGAACTCGGCCCGGGCCCGCCGCGCCGCTGCGGCCTTCTCCAGAGCGGCTCGGCGCTGCTCCGCGGTCAGCTGTGGTGGTTGCGGCATGGCGCGCACCCTAGCGCGCCGTCTGGCGGCGTGACGGAGATCACGTCGGAAACGTGTCGGTGCACCGCCCTGCACGTCGCGTCACGACGTGTGGCGAGCCTCGAGCGCGACCTCGACCTCGGCGGCGACGGCTGCGGCCGCTGCGGCGTGGTCGTCGGCGTGCGTGACCGTGCGACCGATCACCAGCAGGTCGGCGCCGGCGCTGATGGCGGCGCCCGGCGTCGCCGGTCGGGCCTGATCGTTCGTGTCCGCCCCGGCGAGGCGGATGCCGGGGACCACCCGCAGGAGCTTCGGCGCCGTCAACAGCGCATCGTGCAGGTCCGACGCGGCGCACACGATGCCGCCGCAGCCGGTCTCGACGGCCAGCGCGGCGCGGCGGGGCATGATGTGCGGCGGGGCGCCGGCGTCAGAGGTCAACACCGTGACCGCCAGCGCCACCGGCTGCGGGAGCCCGGCCGCTGCCGCCCCCTGCAACAGCCCGTCCACGCCGGCGCGCAACATGGCGGCGTCGTCACGGGCGTGCAACGTGAGGTACGTGGCGCCGAGCGAGCCGAGCACGCGAGCGGCGCGCTGCACGGTGGTCGGGATGTCGTGCAGCTTGAGGTCGACGAATACGTCGTAGCCGAGGTCGCGCATCGTCTCGACGGCGTCGGGCCCCGCGGCGCTGTACAGCTCGAGACCCACCTTCACCACGCCGAACCACGGCGCCAGCTCGCGCGCCAGACGGGTCGCTTCGACGAGGTCGTCGGTGTCGAGGACGAGCGCCAGGCTCTCCCGCACGGTGGCGGGCACCACTGGAGTGCCGCCGGCCGCAGGCCCGCCGGGCGCCGCCTCGGCGGCCGTCGGGCTCGCCACCTCGTCGCTCGCCTCAGCCATGTGCTCCTCCGATCAGTTCCGTCACGTCACGCACCCCGTGCGCCCGGCACCACTGTTGCAGCTCGTCGTCGATGCGCGCTGCGGCGCGCGGCTCGGCAAAGGTGGCCGTGCCCACCTGCACGGCCGAGGCCCCGGCCAGCAGGAGCTCCACGGCGTCGCCGCCCGTGGCGACGCCACCGCAGCCGACGATCGCCAGCTCCGGCAGCGCGGCATGCACGTCGTAGACGCACCGCACGGCGACGGGGTGGATCGCCGGCCCCGACAACCCACCGCCCTTGCCCCCGGCCAGCAGGGGTCGTCGGGCGTCGAGGTCGATGACGAGGCCGGGCACCGTGTTGATCAGCGTGACCGCCTCGGCACCGGCCTCGGCGGCAGCCGCGGCCACGGCGACCAGCTCGGAGGTGGCGGCGGTGAGCTTGGCCCAGCGAGGCACGTCGACGACGGCGGCGACCGCGGCCAGCACCTCGGCGGTGGCGGCCGGCACCTGGGCGAACATGCGCCCGCCGTCGTGGTGGTTCGGGCAGCTCACGTTGACCTCGACGGCGGTGATGCGATCGACGGCGGGGACCAGCGCCTCCGCAGCCGCCACGTAGTCGTCGACGGTCGAGCCCCAGATGCTCACGACGACCCGGGCGCCCGTGCGGGTCAGCGCCGGCAGCTCGTGCTCGATCCACGCCGGCACACCCGGCCCCTGCAGACCCACGCTGTTGAGCATCCCGGCCGGCGTCTCGTGGACCCGCGGCGCCGGGTTCCCCGGCCACGGCCCGGCCGACAGCGACTTGACGACGACGGCGCCGAGCGACGCCAGGTCCAGGTAGGCGGCGAGCTCGGCGCCGTGCCCGGCCGTGCCCGACGCCAGGCAGATCGGCGACGGCAGCGCCACCGAGGCGACGGAGGTCCCCATGGACGGCGCCGGGCCCGGCGGCACCCGCCGGCTGGCCCGCGTCACCGCCGCCTCACAGCGGCAGCTCCAGCTGATCGTCGTCGACGCCCTCGTGGTACTCCTGCAGCGATCGCACCTGCACGACGTGGCGACGCCAGTCGTCCATGCCGTTGGCGGCGGCGAGGGCGGCAGCGGCCGTCGTCAGCAGCGGCACGCCGTGGGTGCCGGCGGCGGCGCGGATGTAGGCCCCGTCCGAGCGCGGCGCCCGGCCGCGCGGGCTGTTGACGACCAGGTCGATCTCGCCGTTCGAGATCAGGTCGACGGCGTCGGTGCCGCCCTCGCCGAGCTTGGCCACGCGCGTCTGCACGGCCACGCCGTTCGCCTCCAGGTGATCGGCGGTGCCGGCGGTGGCGGCGATGGCGAACCCGAGCTCGGCCAGGCGTTCGGCGGCGGCCAGGCCCGTCGCCTTGTCGCGGTCGGCGAGCGAGAGGAACACGACGCCCGCATCCGGCAGCTTGGTGCCGGCGGCGAGCTGGCTCTTGGCGAAGGCCAGGCCGAACGTGAGGTCGATGCCCATCACCTCGCCGGTGCTGCGCATCTCGGGTCCGAGCACGGCGTCGGCGTCGGGGAACCGGTTGAACGGCAGCACCGCCTCCTTCACGGCGATGTGATCCGACACCACCGGCGGCCGCAGCAGGCCCTCGTCCCGGAGCTCGGCGAGGGTGGCGCCGAGCATGACCCGCGCCGCCACCTTGGCCAGCGGGACGCCGGTCGCCTTGGCGACGAAGGGCACGGTGCGACTGGCGCGGGGGTTGGCCTCGATGACGAAGACCTGGCCGAGCCGCACGGCGTACTGCACGTTGATGAGCCCACGGACGTCGAGCGCCTCGGCGATGCGGCGCGTGTAGTCCTCGATGACGGCGATCGTCTCTGCGGACAGCGACACCGGCGGCAGCGTGCAGGCAGAGTCGCCCGAGTGCACCCCGGCCTCCTCGACGTGCTGCATGACGCCGCCGATCACCACGGCGCCGGTGGCGTCGCGGATGGCGTCGACATCGACCTCGGTGGCGTCCTCGAGGAACCGGTCGATGAGCACCGGTCGCTCGGCGGAGAGCCCGCCTTCACGCCCGAGGCTGCCGAAGCCGGCGAGCGCCTCCATGGCGGCACGGAGCTGGGCCTCGTCGTAGACGATCTCCATCGCCCGGCCGCCGAGCACGTACGACGGTCGCATCAGCACCGGGTAGCCGATGCGCTCGACGATGGCGAGGGCCTCGTCGACGTCGCGCGCCGTCCCGCCGGCGGGCTGGGGGATCTCCAGGCGGGCGCAGAGCGCGTTCCAGCGGTCGCGATCCTCGGCCCGGTCGATCGACTCGGCGCTGGTCCCGGCGACGAGGCCGTCGGGCAGCCCGCCGGACAGCTTGAGCGGCGTCTGGCCGCCGAGCGCCACGATGACCCCCACCGGCTGCTCGGCGTCGATGACGTTGGTGACGTCCTCGAGGGTGAGCGGCTCGAAGTAGAGGCGGTCGGAGGTGTCGTAGTCGGTCGACACGGTCTCGGGGTTGCAGTTGAGCATGATCGTCTCGAAGCCGGCGTCGCGCAGGGCGAAGCTGGCGTGGACGCAGCAGTAGTCGAACTCGATGCCCTGGCCGATGCGATTCGGTCCGGAGCCGAGGATCAGCACCTTCGGCCGATCGCTGGGGCGCACCTCGCTCTCGTCCTCGTACGTCGAGTAGTGGTACGGCGTGGACGCCTCGAACTCGGCCGAGCAGGTGTCGACCGTCTTGTAGGTGGGCACCACACCGGCGGCGATGCGCGCCGCCCGCACGTCGGCCTCGGGCACGCCCCACAGGTAGGCCAGCTGGGCGTCGGCGAAGCCGAGCCGCTTGGCGCGACGCCAGCCGGGCCGCGTCATGCCGTCGAGGCCGACCTCGGCGAGGTGCGCCCGCTCCTCGACGATGGCCAGCATCTGGTCCAGGAACCACGGGTCGACCTTGGTGGCGGCGTACACGTCGTCGACGGAGATGCCGCGGCGCAGCAGCGCCTCCAGCTGGAACGGGCGGTCGGGCGTGCCGACGGCGGCGGCGGCCAGGAGCTCGGCGTCGTCGATGGCATCGAACGCCGCCTCGCCCGGGTCGCAGTTCAGGCCGGCGCGCCCTTGTTCGAGCGATCGCAGCCCCTTCTGCAGCGACTCGGGGAACGTCCGACCGATCGCCATCGCCTCGCCGACCGACTGCATCTGCGTGCCGAGGACCGGCGCCTGCCCGGGGAACTTCTCGAACGCCCAGCGGGGCACCTTCGTGACCACGTAGTCGATGGTCGGCTCGAAGCTGGCCGGGGTCTTGCGGGTGATGTCGTTGGGGATCTCGTCGAGCGTGTAGCCGACGGCGAGCTTGGCGGCGATCTTGGCGATCGGGAAGCCGGTGGCCTTCG
>JAGQTE010000186.1 GCA_020439175.1 Acidimicrobiales bacterium
AAGCGCACCGTCGTGGACGTGGCCCCGTCGACGAGGTCCGCCGTGGTGATGAGGTAGCCGTTGCTGTTGAACACGACGGCAGTGCCCACTGCGGACGTGCCGATGCCGTTCGCCTCCACCTCGGCGATGGCGGGCAGGACCTTCTCGGCGATGGCGATCGGCGCATCGGGGTTGGCCTCGAGGTCCACGTGCAGCCGCTCGACGCCTGTCGGCTCGCGCTCGACGATGCGGAACCCTCCCGACAGCAGGATGACCGACAACGTCGCCGCCGCGCCGACCAGGGCGCCGATGGCCGTCGCCAGCCAGATCTTCGGTGGGGTGCGCTGGATGGGGCGGGCGACGAAGCGAGGCTCGGCACCGAGCCGCTCTGCGCCGAGCTCGGACGGATGCCGCCACGTGCGGTCGCCGGGAGGTGGGGTGAAGTCGTCGTCGGGGTCCTCCGGCACGGCGGGCCAGGTTAGTGACCCCCGGCCGGACGCCGGCCGCGGGCGTGTGCAGTTCGTCGTCCCGGCAGCACCGGCAATACGATGGCGCCATGTTGCTGGCCGCTCCCGAGTCGGGGGATCGATGGATCGCGCTCAGCGATGCGCCACTCCCCGTCGGGGCTGTGCACGATTGGGCGGTGCGGCCCGAGTGCGGCGCCGTCGTCGTGTTCACCGGTACGGCCCGCGACCACGCGCCGGGCCGCCCCGGGGTCGAGTCGCTCGAGTACGAGGCCTACGAGACCGCGGCGATCGAGCGTCTCGACGCCGTCGCCACCGAGGTGCGCCGGCGTTGGCCGTCCGCCGGGCGCGTGGCGCTGCTGCACCGCACCGGTGTGCTCGCCGTCGGCGAGGCCGCCGTCGTCGTGGCGGTCTCGGCCCCGCACCGCCCCGAGGCGTTCGAGGCGGCCCGCTTCGGCATCGACGCGCTGAAGGCGTCGGTCCCGATCTGGAAGCGCGAGACCTGGGCGGACGGCGCCAGCTGGGGCCTCGAGGCCCAGCACCTCGTCGACCCCGCCCACGTGGGTTCGACCGCCGTCGAAGGTGCGGCCTGATGGGCAACGTGGCCTTCCTGCTCATCGTCGTCGTCGGTTCGGTCGTCGGATCGCTCGTCGTGTGGCTCCGCCAGCGCAAGCCGACCACGTTCATGTCGAGCATCGACCAGTTCCAGCGGGAGATGGCGGCCTTGGCCCGCGACCCGGAGGCCGAGATGCCCGAGGTCAAGCGGCCGACGAAGCTGCGCCCGATCGTGCCGACCACGAGGCCGGCGGGCCTGGCCGACAAGCTGCGCACCGCTCGGCAGTTCCGGGGCGACGACGTGGTCCCGCGCGGGGGCTCCGCCTACGAGGCGGAGCGGCTCGTGGACGTCGACGGGGAGTTCTGAGCCCTGGCCCGCGACCTGGCGATCGACCTGGGCACGGCGAACACGCTCGTGTACGCGCGGGGCGAGGGCATCGTGCTCAACGAGCCCTCGGTGATCGCGCTCAACAGCCGCACCCAAGAGGTGCTGGCCATGGGGCACGAGGCCTGGCAGATGATCGGTCGCACGCCGAGCTACATCGTGGCCGTCCGCCCGCTGCGCAAGGGCGCCATCACCGATTTCGAGATCACCCAGCGCATGATCCGTCTGCTGCTGCAACGGGTCGGGGTCAACCGCTGGAACCGCCCGCGCGTCGTGATCTGCGTCCCGTCGGCGATCACCGCCGTCGAGCGTCGAGCGGTGACCGAGGCCGCCAAGCGTGCCGGTGCCGCCGAGGCGTACCTCATCGAGCAGCCGATGGCCGCGGCCATCGGCGCCGGGCTGCCGATCAACGAGCCGCTCGGCAACATGGTCGTCGACATCGGCGGCGGCACCTCCGAGGTTGCGTTGATCTCGCTCGGCGGCATCGTCGCCCTCGAGGCGGTGCGCGTCGGCTCGTTCGACATCGACGCCCACGTCCAGACCTACATCCGGCGCGAGTACGGCATCGCCATCGGTGAGCGCACCGCCGAGGAGATCAAGGTCACGATCGGCTCCGCCTGGGAGACCGACGACGAGTACGCCGCCGAGGTGCGGGGCCGCGAGCTGATGTCGGGGCTGCCCAAGACCGTCGTGCTGTCGGCCGAGGAGGTGCGCGACGCCATCGACGAGCCGGTGTCGGCCATGGTCGACGCCGTCATCGCCTGCCTCGGCCAGGCGCCGCCCGAGCTGGCCCAGGACCTCATCGGCCAGGGCATCTACCTGACCGGCGGCGGGGGGATGCTGCGCGGCCTCGACCGGCGCATCGCCATCGAGACCGACATCCCGGTGCACCTGGTGCACGCGCCCCTGGAGTGCGTCGTGCTCGGCGCCGGGCACTGCGTGGAGGAGTTCGACTCCCTGCGCGTCATGTTCATGGATTGACCGCGTGCGCGGTGCCGGGATGCCACACTGATGCCCGTGCCGCTCCTGGAGGTCGAGGACATCAGCGTCACGTTCGGCGGCATCGTGGCGCTGGACGAGCTGTCCTTCGGCGTTCCCGAGGGCCAGGTCTGTGCGCTCATCGGCCCCAACGGCGCCGGCAAGACGACCCTGTTCAACATCGTCAGCCGCATCTACGAGCCGACGACGGGCAGCCTGCGCTTCGACGGCAAGGACCTGCTCGCCGTGCCCGGTCACGCCATCGCCTCGGTCGGCGTGGCCCGGACGTTCCAGAACCTGGCGCTGTTCCCCGGGCTCACCGTGCTCGAGAACGTGATGACGGGCGCCCACGCCCGCACCAGCGGCGGGTTCGCCGCCTCGTCGCTGTGGTTCCCGACCCGTGGGCGCGAGCGGCAGCTGCGCGGCGAAGCGCTGGAGGTCCTCGACCAGCTCGGGTTGGCGCCGCTGGCGCTGCGTCCGTGCGCCGGCCTGCCCTACGGGACGATGAAGCGCATCGAGCTGGCGCGTGCCCTGTTGGGCCGACCCAAGCTGCTGATGCTCGACGAGCCGGCGAGCGGCCTCACCCACGGTGAGGTGGACGACCTCGCCGACGAGGTCCTGCGCCTGCGCGACGCCTTCGACCTGACGGTGCTGCTCGTCGAGCACCACATGGCCATGGTCATGCGCATCTCCGAGCAGGTCGTCGTCATGGAGTTCGGTCGCAAGATCGCCGAGGGCACCCCGGCCGAGGTGCAGGCCGATCCTCGGGTGATCGAGGCCTACCTGGGCGGCGGCGAGTGAACGGCGCGCTGCTGGAGGTGGCGAACCTCGAAGCGGGCTACGGGCCGGTCGAGGTGCTGCGCAACGTCCACTTCAGCGTCGCCTCCGGCGAGATCGTGGTCATCCTCGGCGCCAACGGTGCGGGCAAGACGACGACGCTGCGAGCGATCAGCGGCATGATCGGCTGCCGGGGCTCGGTCGTGTTCGCCGGCCAGTCGATCCGGGGCCGGCGCCCCGACCAGCTGGTGGCCGCGGGCATCGCCCACGTCCCGCAGGGCCGGGGGACCATCACCGACCTCACCGTCGAGGAGAACCTGCGCATCGGCGCGTACTGCCGCCGCGACGGCGAGGTCGACGCCGACATCGCCCGGTGGTTCGACGTCTTCCCCCGGCTGGGCGAGCGGGCGACGCAACCGGCGGGATCGATGAGCGGCGGCGAGCAGCAGATGCTCGCCATCGCCCGGGCCCTGATGGCGCGCCCGACGTTGCTGCTGCTCGACGAACCGTCGCTCGGCCTGGCGCCGCTGGTGACCAAGGAGCTGTTCGCCCAGTTGGCGACCGTCAACGCCGAGACCGGCACGGCCGTGCTCGTCGTGGAGCAGAACGCCAACCTGGCGCTGGCGATCGCGCATCGGGGCTACGTCCTCGAGGTCGGCGAGCTGGTGGCGTCCGGCTCCGCCGAGGAGCTGATGACCGACGAAGCGATCCGCAAGGCGTACCTGGGGTTCTGATGGGGATGACGGCGTGAGCGAGTTCCTGCAGTTCCTCTTCCTCGGCCTCGGTCAGGGGGCGATCTACGCCACGCTCGCCGTGGCGCTCGTGATCATCTACCGGGCGACGGGCCTGTTGAACTTCGCCCAGGGCGAGATGGCGATGTTCTGCACGTTCGTCATCTGGATGGCCTGGGACGCCGGGCTGCCCTTCCCGCTGGCGGTGCTGGTCGGGATGGCGTTCGGGTTCGTCATGGGCGCCGTGATCCAGCTGGCCATCATCGCCCCCGTCACCAAACGGGCCCACGGCAACCCGCTGCCGGTGGTCATGGTGACGATCGGCCTGTTCCTGGCGCTGTCGAGCCTGGCGCCGATCATCTGGGGCACCGACGCCAAGGTGTTCCCCGTCGCCTTCGGCGAGGGGTCGATCGAGCTGTTCGGTGCCAGCATCACCCACCGGGTGCTGGGCACCCTGGCCATCCTCGGCCTCGAGGTCGTGGTGCTGTGGCTGATCTTCCAGCGCACCCGCCTGGGCCTGGCCATGCGCGCCGTGGCCTCCAACGAGGAGTCGAGCGCCCTCGCCGGCGTGCCGGTCGGGCGGATGCTGATGATCGGCTGGGGCATGGCCGCCGCCTTCGGCGCCCTCGCCGGCGGCCTGGCGGCCTACGTCGGGCTCACCAACACGCTGATGCTCGTGCCGCTGATCTACGCCTTCGCCGCCGCCACGCTGGGCGGGTTCGACTCGCCGGGCGGCGCCGTCGTCGGCGGGTTGGTCGTCGGGGTCGTCACCGAGCTGTCGGCGCACTACATCCCGTTCATCGGCAACGACCTCAAGCTGCTGCCGGCGTTCCTGTTGATCCTGATCGTCCTGCTGGTGCGGCCCCAAGGTCTGTTCGGCAAGCGCCAGGTGGTGCGGGTATGACGGCGCCGGCGTTGCCCCGTCCATCGACCGCCACGACGATGGCCAAGGTCGTCGGACTGCTGGCGTTGGCGTACCTGCTCTATTGGCTGCCGACGTTCTACAAGGCGTCGCAGGTGGGCACGTTCATCCGGGTGATGACCCTCGTGCTCGCCGCCATGGGCCTCAACATGCTGACCGGCTACACGGGGCAGATCTCGGTGGGCCACGGGGCCTTCTACGGCATCGGCGCCTACTCGGTGGCGATCCTGGTCGGCGAGTACGAGTGGGGCCACTTCCCGGCGCTGGCCGTCGGCGTGGCGCTCAGCTTCGTCGTCGGCATGGCCATCGGCATCCCGGCGCTGCGCATCCGCGGCATGTACCTGGCGTTGGTCACCCTGGGCCTCGCCGCGCTGTTCCCGCAGATCCTGCAGCGCTTCAGCGACATCACGGGCGGCACGCAGGGCATGCGCGTGTCGAAGTTCGAGGCGCCCGAGGGTTCGGGCCTGGCGAACGACCAGTGGCAGTACTACGTGATCCTGGCGTTCGTCGTCGTGGCCTTCGTGCTGGTGCGCAACGGCGTGCGCAGCCGGCCCGGCCGGGCGATGGTGGCCATCCGCGACAACGAGATCGCCGCCGAGGTCATGGGTGTGCGCTTGTCCGCCTACAAGGTGCTGGTGTTCGGCATCAGCGCCGCGCTCGCCGGGCTCGGCGGCGGCCTGCTGGTGTTCAACACCAACTACGTGTCGGCCAACTCGTTCACCATCGAGCTGTCGATCCTCATCCTGGTCATGGTCGTGCTGGGGGGTGTGGCCACCCCCTGGGGGCCGGTCATCGGTGCGGTCCTGGTGGTGTACATCCCCGAATGGCTCCCGAAGGACATCCCGCTGCTCGACGTCGAGGGCTCGGCGCTCGGTCCGGTGCTCTTCGCTGCGGTGCTGATCCTGCTGATGGCGGTGGCGCCCGACGGGATCATGGGGCTGGTGCGCCGGATCAAGGGATGGGCGCTGCGCCAGCGGCGCGCGCCCGACGTGCCTGGCCCTGGGCCAAACGACTCAGTACCGTCTCACTGACACGACCTGGGAGGAAGTGCGTTCATGCAAAGCACCAAGAAGTTCGGCGTCGCCGCGCTCGGCGCGGTGGTGGCCCTCGGCGCCGTCGCCTGCAGCGGCGGACGCAGCGACAACACCAGCTCCGGCGGCGGGAGCGGCGGCACGACCGGGGGCACGACGCCGTCGGGTGAGGCCGCCTTCGCCATCGACACCGCCAACTGCACCGACTACCAGCCGACCGCCGGGGTCACGGACGACACCATCACGTTCGGCACGTCGGGTCCGACGTCGGGCGTGTACGGCACGGCGTTCGCCCCCATCCGCAAGGGGTACCAGGCGTACTTCGACTACATCAACGCCGAGAAGAACGGCGTCAAGGACCACAAGATCGAGATCGTCGGCCTCGACAAGGACGACAAGTACGACCCGAACGAGACCAAGCGCATCGTCGGCGAGCTCGTCGACGAGGAGGTCTTCGGCTTCTTCAACGTGCTCGGGACGGCCAACAACCTCGCCGTGCGCGACGACCTGAACGAGGGCTGCATCCCGAACCTGTTCGTCGCCACCGGCGCCGTCGAGTGGGGCGAGACCGACGAGTACCCGTGGACGATCGGCTCGCTGCCGAGCTACGCCACCGAGGCGGCCGTGTTCGCCCAGTACCTCAAGGACAACAAGCCCGACGCCACGGTGACGATCATCGCCCAGAACGACGACTTCGGGAACGGCTACGCCAACGCCTTCAAGAAGGCGATCGAGGGCACCGACATCACGGTCGTCGAGGAGGCCACCTACAACGCCGGTGAGTCCGACGTGACGGCCCAGATGACGTCGCTCGGGGCCACCAACTCCGATGCGCTGCTCGTCGCCGCCACGGCGCTGGCGTGCCCGAACGCCCTCAAGGCGGTCGAGACCAACGCCAGCTGGGATCCGATCACCTACGTGTCGGTCACCTGCGCCATCAAGACGCTCATCGACATCGGTGGTCCCGGCGCCTTCGCCGACACCCTGACCGTCGCCTACCTCGTGAACCCGCTCGACCCGGCGTCGCAGGAGACCGAGGGCATCAAGGAGTTCAACGAGAAGGGCGCCCTGTACGGCCTCAGCCCGGAGGACCTGACCAACTCGACGGTCCAGTACGGCTGGTTCGCCGGCGATCTGCTCGCCCGCACGCTGGAGCAGGCGCCCGAGCTGACCCGCCAGTCGGTGATGGAGACGGCCTACGCCCTCGACTTCACCACCGACATGGCGCTGCCCGGCGCCGTCGTCAAGACCACGGGACCGGATGATCCGTTCCCGCTGGAGTCGCTGTACATCGCCAAGTTCAACGGCGAGTACTTCTCGCCGGAGGGCGAGGTCATCGACTTCGAGGGCAAGACCGTGGACTTCCTGCCCTGAGCCGGATGATCTCGATCGAGCGGGAGGGCCGCGTCGCAACGGTGACGTTGCGG
>JAGQTE010000187.1 GCA_020439175.1 Acidimicrobiales bacterium
CGACGCGCGCGGCGCCGCGCCGCGCCGAGGCGCGCCGCACCAGACGGTCGTCGGCATCGCAACCCGGGGCGCGCCGGGCCGGTGCGCTCACCGCCCGCCGCGTCGACGACACCGAGACCGGCTGGCGCCTCGTGGCGCTGTTGAGCTTCGTCGGTGCCGGGGGCCTGTACCTGTACCTGGCCGTGACGTCGCCGACGCGCGGCGTGCTCGGTGCCGCGGCACTGCCGCTGCTGGTGCTGGCGGGCCTCGCCGTCATCCAGCTGCTGGTGCGTGCCAACGCGCCCACCTACGACCTCGCCGGCATCGCCGGCACCGGCCTCGGCCTGCGCCTGGTCGGCGGCTATGCGCGCTTCCTCAACCCCGTCGACGCCTTCTCGTACCACACCGAGGGCATCCGGCTGGCCGAGGCCTACCGCGTCTTCGACTTCGGTGCCGATCCCGAGCGCGACATCCCCGGCACCGGGACGATCCGGGTGGCGTCGGGCGTCCTGCACGTCGTCACCTTCGACGACTTCCTGCTCACCCTGTTGCTGTTCACGCTGGGCAGCTTCGTCGGCGCGTGCCTGTTCGTGCGGGCACTGCAGATCGCCTTCCCCGAGGCGGACCAGAAGCGCTACGCCATGCTCGTGTTCCTCCTGCCGACGCTGTTCTTCTGGCCGTCGAGCCTCGGCAAGGAAGCGTGGATGATGCTCGGGCTCGGCCTGTTCGCACTCGGCGCGGCGCGCTTGTACGCCGGCACCACCGCCCGGGCGGTGCCCGAGATCGTGCTCGGTCTCGCCATGACCACGCTGGTGCGCCCGCACGTGTCGGTGCTGGCGCTCGCTGCCCTCGGTGTCGGCTTCCTCGGCGCGGGCACCAACCGCACCCGGGTCCGCACCGCGGCGCGCATCGCCGGCGTGGCGCTGCTCCTGCTCGGCGGCGCCGTCCTCGCCCGTTCGGCGGCGGACCGGCTCAACCTCGAGAACCTGGGCACCGACGAGTTGTCGAGCGCCCAGCAGCGCACGGCCGAGAGCACCTCGACCTCGGGCGGCTCGGCGTTCGAGCCCGTCATCGCCAACGGCCCGCTGAGCTTCGGCGTCGCCACCGTGACCGTCCTCTTCCGCCCCCTTCCCGGGGAGGTGCGTTCGGTCGAGGGCATCCTGGCGTCGATGGAGAGCGTGTTCCTCGTCGGTCTGGGTGCGGTGTCGATCCGGCGTTACGCCCGCCTGCCAGGGCTGCTGCGACGCGTCCACTACCTGCTGCTGTGCGTGGCGTTCACCCTCGGCTTCGTCTGGGCGTTCTCGGCCATCGGCAACTTCGGCATCCTCACCCGCCAGCGATCCCAGGTGTTGCCGTTCTTCCTGGTCCTGCTGGCGCTGCCGCCGCTCGTCGAGCGCCAGCGTCACCGCCGTCGAGCCCGCCTCGGGCCCGACCGGCGTCGGGGCGACGACGACGCCGTGCTCGAGGCCAGCCTCGGACCACGGCGCCGCACCGCGCCACCGGCGACGTGACCGGCGGACCAGCGCGGCGTTAATCGCTTTTCCGTCCCTTTCCTGCACTGTCATGCTCGCCGGATGCGGACGCCCCACCCCCTTGTGCTCCGAACCGGCGCTGCGGCCATCGGGCTCGGCTGCTGCGCTGCGGGCGTGGCCATGCTCGGCGCCCCCGACCTGGACGGGCGCGCCACCAGCGTCGTCGCTCCTGCTGCCGCGTCGGCCGGTCCGGCGTGCACCGCCCTCGCCACGCCCGAACGCCCCCCGATCCCGGCGCCGGAGTGCACGGCTGCCGCGCCGGCACCGCCCGACGGCGTCGATCTCGACGGTGTGACCTACGGGGTGGCCTCCGAAGACGACGATCTGCTGGTCGTCGACCCGGCCTGCGACGGCCACTTGGTCGTGCTCGTGGTCGAGCCCGAGGGCACGGTCTCGGGGTTCGCACACCGCCCGACGGGCGACGACCGCGTCTATGCGCTGCCGCTCGCCCGGGCGACACCGGGCCAGGTCCTGGCGGCCGGCGCCGGCACCTGCCCGCAACCGGTGCTGCAGCACGGCCTCGAGGACGACGCGGTGCCGGTCCCGCTCGCGGCGCTGCGACGCGAGGCGACACCATGACGCCGTCGAACCACCTCGCCGAGCGACCCCACCGTGTGGCATGGGTGGTGTGGCTGGCGCTGCTGTCCGGCGCGTGGGTCACCGTCGTCGTCGTACCCACACCGGTCGCTGTCGACGACCCGTTCACCGTCGTGTTCGCCGGCGTGCGCCTCGGCGCCGCCGTCCTCGCCGCCCGGGCCACGGTGGCAACGATCGCCGTCGCCGTGGCCCGGGCCGCCCGGTCGGCCTCCGCGGCACGCCTGGCGTTGCGGAGCGCGCCCCGGTCGCTGCGGCCGATCGTCCAGCGGCCGCTCGCCATCGCCGTCGCCACCGGCTCGGCCCTGGTGGCGGTGCCCGGCGTCGCCGGCGCCAGCGCCGTCGTGGCGGCCGGCGTCGTGGCGCCGCGCGATTCGGGCACCTCGCCTCCCGCTCCCGAGCCTTCGCCCCCGGCGATGTGGCGGCTGGAGGAGCCCGACGCCACACCGAGCAGCGACCCGGGCAGCAGCCCGAGCCCCGGTCCCGAACCGTCGCCGTCCTCCGAGCCGAACCCGGCCGATGCCGACCTGCCGCGATCAGAGGCCGAGATGCCGCGGTCCGAGCCCGGGTCCGAGGCCGAGGTCGAGGCCGGAGCCGGGGTCTCGGAGGCGTCCCCGCACGGCAGCCCGCCGGGAGGCGATGCGTCGGTGCCGCCGTCCGAGCGCCCCGCCGTGCCCCCTGGTGATCGGACATGGGTCGTGGCGCGTGGCGAGCACCTGTGGAGCATCGCCGCCGACGTGCAGGCCTCGCGGCTCGGTCGCCGAGCGACGGTCGAGGAGGTCGCTCACCTCCACACCGCACTGATCGAGCAGAACCGCAGCCGCCTCGCCGACCCGGGCAACCCCGATCTGATCTTCGCCGGTCAGGAGCTCATCGTGCCGGAGGCACCGTGAGGTGCATCGCCACCTCGTTGGCGAGCAGGCGCCCCTGGCGGGTGAGCCGGGCCCGCCCGTCGCTGCGCTCGACGAGCGCGCCGTCCGCCGGCCCCAGCGCATCGGCCGGCAGCGCCGAAGCGGCGACGCCCGCGCGCAG
>JAGQTE010000188.1 GCA_020439175.1 Acidimicrobiales bacterium
CGCGTCGTGGCCCGACAGCAACAAGAACAGCGCCAGCACCATCACGATCGGGAAGGTGACCCGCACGGCGGCATCGAGCACGGACGACGGCACGGCGTCGAGGAACGGCGGCGGCACGGCGGCGGGCGCCTCGGTCCCGGTCGGCGCGTCGTCGCCGTCGCGCCGCGGGCGCAGCAGCGCCGTGAGCGCCAGCACGCCGAGGGCGGCGACGGCCACGACGGTGATCTCGCCCAGCGTGTCGAGGGCCCGGATGTCGGTGAGGATCACGTTGACCACGTTGGCGCCGCCGCCGTCGGGACCGGCCCGCGCCACCATGGCGTCGGTCGGGGTCTGGGGGGCCGGGCCGCCGCTGGCCAACAGGAACCCGAACACGGTCACGCCCACGATGACCGACACCCCGATCTGCCACGCCTCGCGCATCCGCCACCGGACGATGTCGAACCGGTCCGGCAGGCGTCGGAGCACCAGCACGAACGCCACGACGATGACCGTCTCCACCAGGAATTGGGTGAGCGCCAGGTCCGGCGCGTCGTAGGCGATGAAGAGCACGCCGACCACGTAGCCGACGGCGCCGAGGATCATCACGGCGGCGAACCGGCGTCGCACCAGCACGACGCCCAGGGCGCACGCCACCACGGCGACGACGGTGGCGAGCTGCAGCGGCGACTCCGCCCACACCGCATCGGCGGGGAACCACGACGAACCGATCAGCAGCAGCCCCGGCGCCACAGCGGCCGTGACGAGGATCACGCCGAGGTACTGCGGGAGGCTGCCGGACTGGACGACACCCACGACGGCGTTGGCGGCCAGGAGCAGGCCGGCGACGGTGCTGCGGAACGCTGTCGCCGCCGTCCAGGGCCGCACCAGCCGCTGCTGCAGCGCCGCGATCGGACGCGCCGCGGCGACGAGACCGCCGGCGAGCACCAGTGCTGCCAACGACAACGCCAGTGCCGGCCCGAATGTGATCACGTGCAGCGCGTAGCCGGCGGCGGCCGGGTCGACCGCCACCGCCGCCGCCGAGACCAGCGGGTCGATGAGCGCCGGCACCACGCCGAGCACGGCACCGGCGGCGGCGAGGAGCACCGCCGGCGCCACGGTGGCGAGCGCCGGTGTGTGGACCGTGGCCGGATCGACCGGCTCACGGACCTCGATGCCCGGCGGGGGCGGCGGGCCGTCCGTGAACGCGCCCTGCCAGAACCGCCACACGGCGGCGGCGGTCATCGCCGAGAACGCCACCAGCGCCACGAGCAGCACGACCGCCGCGGTCCCGGAGCCGTGGAGGAGCGCCTCGATCGCCACCTCCTTGCCGACGAACCCGAACGTCAACGGGATCGCTGCCATCGAAGCGCCGGCCACGGCGGCGGCCCCCGCCACGACCGGCAGGCGATGCCGCAGGCCGCGCAGCCGGTACAGGTCGCGCGTGTGGGCGGCGTGGTCGACGATGCCGACCACCATGAACCCGCACGCCTTGTAGAGCGCGTGCGCCACCAGCACGGCGACGGCGGCGAAGGTCGCCTCCGGGATGCCGATGCCGAAGAGGGCGATGAGCAGTCCCAACGCCGCGATCGTGGACGAGGCGAGCACGAGCTTCAGGTCACGGTGGCGCAGCGACTGGTAGCTGCCCCACACCATGGTGACGGTGCCGACGCCCACGGTCAGCGGCACCCAGGGCCCGGCGTCGCCCAGCACCGGGGTCAGCACCGCGACGGCGAACACGCCGGCCTTCACCATCGTGGCGGAGTGCAGGTAGGCGCTGACCGGCGTCGGCGCCGCCATCGCCGCCGACAGCCAGCCGTGGAACGGGACCTGGGCCGACTTGGTGCAGGCGCCGATGAGGACGAGCACCGCCGCTGCAGGGATGGTGGCGCCGGTGGGCGGCGCAGCGCTCAGGGCGCTGAGCGAGTAGGTGCCGGCATCGATCCCGATCAGCACGAAGCCGGCGAGCAACGCCAGGCCGCCGGCCCCGGTGACCAGCAGGGCCTGCAGCGCGGCGTTGCGTGCCGCCTCGGTGCGGTTGTCGAAGCCGATCAGGGCATACGAGCTGATCGAGGTCAGCTCCCAGAACACGAACAGCGCCAGCAGGTTGTCCGACCACACGACGCCGCACATGGCGGCGCCGAACACGAGCAAGGTGGCGGCGAAGCGTCCCAGGTCGTCGCGCTCGCCGAAGTAGCCGAAGGCGTAGATCGCCACCAGCGAGCCGATGCCCGAGATCAACCAGGTCATCGTCAGCCCCAGCGCCCCGAGGCGCAGGTCGAGGTCGAGCCCGAGCTGGGGCACCCAGCTGACCCCTTCGGCCACGGTGGCGCCGTCGAGCACCTCCGGCGTGTGCGCCGCCGCCCACGCCAGCACGGCGACGTTGGGCACCAGCGCCACGAGGAACACGCGCCGCCCGAGCCGTCGGCCGCCGAGGCCCACCACCAGCGCGACCACGACGTACACCGCCAAGAGTGCGCCCATCAGCCGGCCGCCCCGGGCGTCGGATCGTGCCCCGAACCGTCGGGGATCACGAGGACGGCCAACCCGATGTCGCTGGCGCGCCGCCCCAGGTCCTCGTCGGTGATGACCAGGTCGTAGCGCTCGGCGAGGGCGATGGCGGCGATGTCGCGCAGATCGGCGCC
>JAGQTE010000189.1 GCA_020439175.1 Acidimicrobiales bacterium
CAACGCCGATGCGCTGACCGCCACCGACGTCAACAACGACGGCGATTCAGACCTCGTCACGGCGGCCAGTTTCCAGGTGTTCGTGTACCTCCAGCACAACGGCGTCCTCGGACCGCCAGGGCCGTTGGAGAGTCACAGCACAGGTCAGTCCGGCTCAGCGTTGTCGTTCGGTGATCTCAACGACGACGGGACGACTGACCTGATCTCACCCTCCTACTACGGCGAGCTGTCGGTGTCCTACAACGAGACGTTCAACCGCTTCCCGGTCATGCCCAACCAGTCGATGTACGCCTACGGCACGCTGCCGTCGCCCCTGGCGTTGTCGGTCACCGATGAGGATCTCGACGACGTGGTGCTGTCGACGCTGGTCGCACCGATGGTCGGGTCGGTCGCCTATGACGGTGCCACGATCACGTACCAGGCGAATCCCGGTCAGTCAGGGATCGACCGATTCACCGTGCTCGCCGAGGACGGTCGCGGCGGCTTCGCGATGAGCGAGATCACCGTGACCTTGGTGGCCCCGGGCTCGATCGCCGGCACCGTCGACGACGGGTACCGAACGCTTGCCGGCGTGATGGTCGACGTGTTCGGCGCCGGCGGTCTGGTGGCGTCGACCATGACCGCCGCCGACGGGACCTTCGCCGTGCCCAACCTGGCCGGCGGCGTCTACCAGGTGCGGCATCGCAGTCCGTCGGGCATCTACGACGAGGGCTGGGACCGTGTGGAGGTCAAGACCGGCGTGGCCGCAAACGGGTCGATGACGCTGGTGCGCCGGAATTGGCGCGAACCGATCGTCGTCACCACCACGACTGACGGCGGCTCGGGATCGCTGCGCGAGGCGGTGGGCTGGGCGGCGGCGACCGAAGGCGCCGACACGATCGAGCTGGCACCGGGCGCCACCTACGCGCTCGGGTGCGCCGAAGGCGGCGTCCTGGAGGCGACGGGTGGTGCCGTGACCATCGTCGGAGATGGCAGCATCCTCGAGCAGACCTGTCCTGGCCACGGGGCGGTGCGACACGACGGCTCCGACGAGGATCCCCTGACGCTGGTCGGCGTGACCGTCACCGGCGGCGACGCACTCGGGGACGGCGGCGGTGTCTACGCCGAGGGCGACCTCTACCTCGTGGACGCCGCGATCGTCGCGAACGCAGCGGCGGGGTACGGCGGCGGGGTCTATGGCGGCTACCACGTCTGGATGGTCAACTCGACCGTTGCGTCGAACACGGCCGGTGAAGCGGGAGGCGGACTGGCGGCGTTGGACCTCGAAGCCGACGCCGGCAGCGCCATCGAGGACAACGACGCACCGAGCGGCGGCGGCGCCTACACCTTCGTGACGACGTTGTTCGGCGAGGTTGTGGGCAACCACGCAACCGCTGAGGGCGGCGGGCTCGTAGGAGCTGGTGTGACCCTGTCTCCAGGTGCCCTGGTGGCAGGCAACTCGAGCGTGGGCGATGGCGGGGGCGTGTGGGCCTTGGAGGGTGTCATCGTCGACGGCGCCGTCATCGACGGCAACACCGCCGGCGGGTCCGGTGGTGGGCTGGCCAGCGACGGTTCGCTCGACGTCACGCGGGCGGCGATCCTCGACAACGAGGCGACCTCCGGCGCCGGGCTGTGGGGCGACTCGATGACCGTCGAGCACACGACAGTGCACGGCAACGTCGCATCCGTGGAAGGCGGGGGCGTCCTGGTCGGGCCTGGATCGGCCACGGTCCACCAGGTCACGTTGACCGACAACGAGGCGCCGACACGATCGACGATCAGCTACGGGCTGGGCGGGCTGGAGCTGCACGGCTCGGTGGTCGCAGCAGCACCGGGTTCGCCCGCGTGCGGTAGCACCACCGGCGTCCCGAAGCCTGCGTCGGGGTTCAACGTCGTGAGCGACGCGTCCTGCGCCGGGGGCATTGGTGACCTCGTCACCGCCGATCCGGTGCTCGAACCCTTGCAGGCTGTCGCCGGCGGGGTGCCGGCCCGTCGGCCCGCACCGTCGAGCCCGGTGTTCAACCGGGTCGCGGCAGGATCCGGTGCCTGCGACGGTGGCACGACCGACCAGCTCGGCGCGGCGAGGCTCCAGGGGCCGGCGTGCGAAGCGGGCGCTGTGGAAGGCACCGCCGGCGCGACGTTCGGAGCGGTGGATACCGCCGGCGCGGGTGACGAGGTCGTCGAGGCGGTCGCGTCGTTGACCGGCGGCGGCATGGTGGTCGCCGGGCGGTTCTCGGGCGAGCTGTCGTTCGGTGGCCAGACACGGACCTCAGTGGGCGGGACCGACGGCTGGGTCGCCAGCGTCGGGCCCGACGGCTCGGTCGCCTGGCTGGTGACCCTGGCAGGGCCGGGTGACGAGGCCGTCTCCGCTCTGGCGGTCGCTTCCGACGGCGAAGTCGTGGCGGGTGGCACGTTCACGAGCGCGGCGGGGTGGTCGATCGGCGCGACCGCGATGCCTGCGGCCCAGGGTGGGTCCGACGGCGTGCTCGTCAAGCTGTTGCCCTCCGGTGCCGTCCGGTGGCATCGGGTCATCGGGGGCAGCGGATCCGACACCGTGGACGGTCTCGCGGCCTCGACGGCAGGCCACCTCATGGTTTCCGGGGTCTTCGAGGACGCGTTGCAGGTCAAGGCCACGCCGACCGGCCAGGTCACCAGCGCCGGTGGACGAGACGTGTTCGTCGCCCGCTTCGGCATCGGCGGCGGCGCCTACTGGGTGCGTGGCGCCGGCACGACGGGCGACGATGTCGCGGCGTCGGTCACCGTGAGTCCGAACGGGATGACAAGCGTCGCGGGAACGTTCGCGGGGACACTGCAGTTCTCGGGCGCCGCCAACCAGCTCGCCTCGTCGGCCGGATCGACGGACGTTTTCGTCTGGCAGCTGAACCAGAGCGGCGCCCAGCTGCGAGCCAACCGTTGGGGCGGCCCGGGGTCGGACGTGGCGACAGGCGTGGCGTTCGACCCGTCGACTGGCGGTGTCATCATCGGAGGCGGGTTCTCCGGGGCGCTGATCGTCGGCCCTCCGTCGAACCGCCACCGCGTCGACAGCGTCGATGGCGTGGACGGCTTCGCGCTGGCGCTCGACGACACGTTCGCGCCGCGGTGGTTGCGGCGGGTCGGCGGGGTCGGGGACCAGCAGGTCGACGGCGTCGCCGTGCACGACGATGGCGTCGTGACGTCGGCGGTGACCGGCCCGGGCACGATCAGCCTCGACATCGATACCCGGACCGCAGTCCTCGCGGGCATCGGAACGGTGCTGGTGAGCTTCGCTCCGTCGGGCTCGACTACCCGGTGGCTCGTTGCCGGGGACGGGCCCGGCAATGACATCGTGTCGGCCTTCGCCGGCGACGGCGAGACGGTGCGGGTGGCGGTCCGTCACGACAGTGACGTGTCCATCGGCGAGCAGACCAGCCACATCGACGGCGGTCCCGACGCAGCCGTCGCTACCTTCGTGCCGTGACGGGCGAGTCCGAGCCGACCTGTCACCCGCGCCGCCGCTGCATCAACCACCCCCAAATTGGGCTGACCGTTCCGAGACACCGGAGTCCTGAGCCCAATTTCGGTGGGGTCCCGCCGACATTGGGCTTGGAACTTCGGCATGCCGGAATGCCGAGCCCGATTTTGGAGCGAGGAAATTCGTGAGAATCTCGTCCGACGGTGTCGATTCCGGGCATGTCGTTCGTGGACAGGGTGTCGGCGGCACTCGCCGGCACCCACCAACCCGCAACCTCCGGCCCCGCCGGAGCACTCGAGGAGATGACGACATGGCCCAGTACCTGCTTTCCGTGTGGCACGACGAGGACTACGACCTCGACTTCGACAGCGAGGACGCCCAGCGCATGGTCGCCCAGGTCGGTGCCTTCAACGAGGAGCTGACCGAGTCCGGCGGGTGGGTGTTCGCCGGCGGCCTGCACCCCGCCTCGTCCGCCACCGTCGTGCGCGCCAACGCCGGCGAGATCTCGATGACCGACGGTCCCTTCGCCGAGACCAAGGAGCAGATGGGTGGCTTCTGGGTGATCGAGGCCGCCGACCTCGACGCCGCGCTGGAGTGGGCCCGCAAGGCCGCCGCTGCCTGCGAAGGCCCCGTCGAGGTCCGCCCGTTCCAGGGTGAGTGACGCCGACGACCTCGCCGCCGTGTTCCGGCGCGAGGCCGGCCGCTGCACCGCCACGCTGATCCGCGTCCTCGGCGACATCGACCTCGCCGAGGACGCGGTGGCGGAGGCGTTCGCCATCGCCGCCGAGCGCTGGCCCGTCGACGGCCTCCCGCCCAACCCGGGCGGCTGGATCACGACGACGGCCCGCAACCGGGCGATCGACCGGCTCCGCCGCGAGGCCACCCGCGACGACCGCCACCGCGCCGCCGCCCGGCTGCACGGCACCGCCATGGACGACGACACCACCCGCCCGCCACCCGGCGCATCCGGCGGACCCGACGACGCCGACGGACCCGACGGACCCGACGCCCTCGTCGACCTCGTCGAGGTCATCGCCGACGACCAGCTGCGCCTCATGTTCTTGTGCTGCCACCCGGCGCTCGCCCCGGACGCCCAGGTGGCGCTGACGCTGCGCCTGCTCGGCGGGCTCACCACGCCCGAGATCGCCGCCGCCTTCGTCGTGCCCGAGGCGACGATGGCCCAGCGCATCGTGCGGGCCAAGCGCAAGCTGCGCCACAACCACGCCGGCTACCGCATCCCCCCGGCCGCCGAGCTGCCCGACCGCCTGCCGATGGTGCTCGCCGCCATCTCGCTGATCTTCACCGAGGGCCACACCGCCACCTCCGGCGACGACCTGCTCCGCCTCGACCTGTCCGCCGAGGCGATCCGGCTCGGTCGGGTCCTGGTCGAGCTCATGCCCGACGAACCCGAGGCCGTCGGCCTGCTCGCCCTCATGCTGCTCACCGACGCCCGGCGCCCGGCCCGGGTCGCCGCCGACGGCACCATGGTCCGCCTCGCCGACCAGGACCGCGCCCGCTGGGACCGCACCCGCATCGACGAGGGCCACGCGCTCGTCCGGGCGTGCCTGCGCCGCAACCAGCCGGGACCGTGGCAGATCCAGGCCGCCATCGCCGCCGTCCACGCCGACGCCCCCACGGCCGCCGCCACCGACTGGGGCCAGATCGTCGCCCTCTACGACCAGCTCCTGGCCATCCGGCCCGACGCCGTCGTGGCGCTCAACCGGGCCGTGGCGGTGGGCGAGCGCGACGGCGCCGACGCCGGGCTCGACGCGCTCGACGGCATCGACGCCGCCGCCCCCGACGCCCACGACCGCCTCGCCGACTACCAGCCGTACCACGCCGCCCGTGCCGATCTGCTGGCCCGGGCCGGTCGACGGGCCGACGCACTCGAGGCCTACGACGCGGCGCTGGCCCGCACCACCAACGCCGCCGAGCGCGCCTTCCTCACGGCGCAGCGCGCCGAGATCGCCTGACGGGGGGGGCGGACCGGCCCGCGGCTTCGGGACGTTCGGCCCTTTGACGGGCCGCGAGCGCCTGCGACGGTGGCTTGCGATGGGACGAGCAGCGATGGTCGACGTGCACGAGATCGAGGACCGCGCCCTGGAGCGCCGTCCCACGATCGTCGGGCGCAGCATCGTGTTCGTCGACGAGATCGGCCCCTGGCTCCAGCACACCTACGAGCGGCTCGTGGTGACGGTGCCGGCGGCGGGCGGGAGCTTCTGCGGCCCGCCGTTCGCCCGCTTCACGCCGCTCGGCGGGTCCGGGTCGGTCGAGGTCGAGGCGGGCTTCCCCGTCATGGCGCACGTCCCCGTCGACGACGACCTGGTGCCCGCCCACCTGCCGGGCGGACCTGCCGCCGTCACGTGGCACACCGGGCCGTACGAGTCCCTGGAGACCGCCTACCGCGACCTGTCGAGCTGGCTGCGCCACCGCGGCGTGCGCCCCAACGGCGCGGCGTGGGAGGTGTACCACCCGCCGGCGCTCGGCGATCCGACGGGCGAGCAGGTCCGCACCGAGCTGGTGCAGCCGTACCTGCTGGACTGACCGCGCAGGCGCTCAGGTGCGCAGGCACTCAGGCCCTCAGGCGCCTCAGGTGAAGTCGATCAGCGGCGGGAGCACCCCGTCGAGCAGGGCGTCGGTGCGGCCCCGCAGCGCCTCGGCGTAGCCGTCGCCGGTGAAGACCAGGAACCGGTCGGTGCGGATGGCGTCGACCACATGGTCCGCCACCACTTCCGGTCCGATGCCCTTGGCGGTCGTGTCGCGCAGCGCCCCGGTGACGAGGGCGGCGGCACTCGCGGCGTCGGCACCGGCCTCGGTGTCGGCGTCGTCGGCGGGCACGCCTTTGTCGGCCTCGACCTCCGCCGGACGGTTGCGGTCGGAGAAGCCGATGCGGGTGGCGACCGCACCGGGGCACAGCACTGACACGCCGATCGGCGCCCCCGAGATCGACAGGTCCCAGGCCAGCACCTCCGACATCCCCACGGCGGCGAACTTCGACACGGTGTAGGGCCCGGTGTACGGAGAGCCGAAGATGCCGGCGCTGGACGCCGTGTTGACGACATGCCCAGGTTCGCCGCCGGCGAGCATGCGCGGCACGAACGCCCGCACCCCGTGCAGGATGCCGCGCACGTTCACGTCGAGCACCCAGTCCACGGTGGCGTCGTCGAGCTCCCACAGCAGCCCGCCGGCGAACACCCCGGCGTTGTTGCACAGCACATGCGCCGCGCCGAAGCGGTCGTAGACGTCGGCGGCCAGCTCGGCGACGTCGGCGGCGTCGGTCACGTCGGTGGGGCGGGCGAGCACCTGCGCGCCGGCGTCGAGCAGCAGCGCCACCGTCTCGTCGAGGGCGTCCGCTTCGATGTCGGCCACGGCGAGGCGCATGCCCTCGAAGGCGAAGCGCTGGGCCAGCGCTCGGCCGATGCCGCTGCCGGCGCCGGTCACCACCGCCACCTTGTCCTGCAGGTCGTCCACGGGTCGTCAGGTCCCTTCGTGCTGCGGTCGCTGGAGCTGGTCGAGGTTGGCGGCGGCGTCGGGCTGGAGCAGTTCGACCGCCACACCGTTGGGGTCGACGACGACCGCCATGTCGATGCCCGAGGCGCTGATGCGGCGCACGTCGGCCGCCAGGCCGAGGCCGTCGAGGCGCGCCAACGTGGCGTCGACGTCGGCGAACAACGACACCAGCAGCACGCCCGGCCGCGGCGGCCCGGCTGCGTCGCCGGCGTCAGCGTCGGAGCCGGCCTCGGCGAAGGCGACCAGCTCGATGATGCCGGCGTCGGCGGCCTCGGGGTCGCCGAGGAAGATCGACCGCAGCCGGTCGCTCGGCGCCCGCAGCAGGGTCGGCCAGTCGCCGTCGAACGAGGCGTCCATCAGCACGGCCAGGCCGATGCCGTCACGCCAGAACGCCAGGCTGGCCTCGACGTCGACGGTGGTGATGGCGGTGTGGTGGATCCTCGGCATGGCACCCCCTCGGCCGCCGTACAGTACCGAGCCATGGCAGCGGGCACGGGGGGAGCGCACGTCGTCGTGGGCGGGGCGTCGGGCATCGGCGCCGCCGTCGTCGGCCGGGCCCGCGACGCCGGCGACGACATCGTGGTGTGGGATCTGGCGCCGACGGGCGCCGACGACGTGGCGTGCGACATCGCCGATCCGGTCGCCGTCGACGCCGCCTGGGCCGTGACCCTGGAGCGGGTCGGCGTGCCCGACCGGGTGACGATCAGCGCCGGCGTCGGCCACGGCGCGCCGCTGGTCGACCTGAGCGTCGAGGCGTGGGACCGGGTGCACGCCGTGAACGCCCGCGGCCCGTTCCTCGTGCTGCGCGGCCTGGCGCGCGCCGCCATCGCCGCCAGCGTATCGAGCAGTGCCGTCGTCATCGGCTCCATCAGCGGGACCCTCGCCGACCAGACGATGGGTGCCTACTGCGCCTCGAAGGCGGCGGTCGAGATGGTCGTGCGGGTGGCGGCGGCCGAGTGGGGCACCCACGGCATCCGCGTCAACGCCGTCGCCCCGGGCGTGACGCGCACGCCGATGCTCGGACCGGTCCCGGACAGCTCGGCGTGGCTCACCGGTGTGCGGCGCCGCACGCCACTCGGTCGGCTCGGCTCCGCCGACGACATCGCCGCCGCCGTCGTCGCCGTCCACGCTCTCGACTGGGTCACCGGCCAGGTGCTCGCCGCCGACGGCGGCCTCGGGCTCCACAGCCCCATCGACCCGACCGGCTGACCCCGCTGACTGGCTGACCCGCCGACTTCTGCGATCGAGCCGGCAGATCGCGTCACTATCGCACCGAATCTGCCGGGTCGTTGGTGGAACGGTCGTGACGCCGCCGACCGCCCGTGTGATCTTCTGCGATCGAGTGTGCAGATCGCGTCACTAACGCACCGAATCTGCCGGGTCGTTGGTGGAACGGTCGTGACGCCGCCGACCGCCGCCGACGCCGCCGACCGCCGCCGCCGACGAGCCGCCAGCCGCCGGGTGCGTTCAGTCGCGCACAAGCAAGCCGACAGCGAGCGGCCAGCAACCGGTCAGCGCGCGGTCAGGCGATGGCAACCGAGCGTGCACGGCTGAGAAATCAGGCTGAATCGCGCCATCCGTACCGTGCGCAGCGATGCATACGACGCCGGACACGGAACGGGATACCGCGCGGTATACAACGTCGGATCCCGACGAGACGCCCGCCACGCAGCCGGCGCGGTCGGCGAGCAAGGCGGGTCGTGCCGCCGCCACCTACGACGAGCTGAAGCGGCGCCTCCTCAACGGCGAGTTCCCGCTCGGGCACCGGATGGCGGAGGAGCGACTCGCCGTCGAGCTCGGCGTGTCCCGCACCCCAGTGCGCGAGGCGCTGAGCCGCCTGTCGGCCGAAGGCCTCGTCGAGCGGCGCTCCGAAGGCGGCTACGGACCGGCGGCACCGGACCTGCACCTGGCCCGCGACCTGTACGAGGTGCGCTTCGCCCTCGAGCTCGACGCCCTGGCCCGCCCCGGTCGCCTCGGCGCCACGCACGACCTGCGGCTGGTGCGCGAGCTGCGCAGCGACTGGCTCGACCTGGCCGTGCCCGACCCGACCGACGTCGTCGGCCCGGACTTCGCCCTGCTCGACGAGGACTACCACGTGCGCCTGGCGGCGGCGGCCGGCAACGACGCCCTGTGCGACATGCTCGTGCGGGTCAACGAGCGCATCCGGCCGGTGCGGATGCACGACTTCCTCACGCCGGGCCGCATCCAGCGAACCATCGAGCAGCACCTGTCGATCGTCGACGCCCTGCTCGCCGGCGAGCTGCGCGCCGCCCGCGGCCTGCTCGAGTCGCACTTCCACGAATCGCTCGCCGTGGCCGAGGAGCGCGCCGCCGCTGCGCTCGCCCGGATGGTCACCCGCCACCGACGGGGCACGCCATGACCACCGACCCGACCGCCGAACCGACCAACGGCACGACCGCCGACGCCACGACCGCCGAACCGACCAACGGCACGACCGCCGCCACGACGCCGCTGCTGGTCGCCAGCGGCATCACGCAGCGCTTCGGCTTGCTCGTCGCCAACGACCACGTCGACTTCGACGTGATGGCCGGCGAAGTGCACGCGCTGCTGGGCGAGAACGGCGCCGGCAAGTCGACGTTGATGAAGGTGCTCTACGGCGTGAACGTGCCCCAGGAGGGGACGGTCACCGTGTCGGGCACGCCGCTCGAGCCCGGCTCCACCGCCGCCAGCCGGGCCGCCGGCATCGGCATGGTCTTCCAGGACCTGCGCCTCATCCCCGCCTTCACCGTCCTCGAGAACATCGACCTCGCCCTCGACAGCGCCGGCAGCCGCAAGGAGCGTCGGGCGAAGCTGCTCGAGGCGGGGGAGCGATGGGGCCTGCCCGTCGACCCGGACCGCGCCGTGCGCGACCTGTCGCTGGCCGAGCGCCAGCGGGTCGAGATCCTGCGGGTGCTGCTGCTCGACGCCAAGGCCGTCATCCTCGACGAGCCGACGTCCGCCCTCGCCCCGCAGGAGGTCGACGCCCTCCTCGCCGTCGTCGACCAGCTGCGCGCCGACGGACTCGGCGTCGTGATCATCACGCACAAGCTGCGCGAGACGCGCGCCATCGCCGACCGGGCCACGATCCTGCGCGGTGGCAAGGTGACCCTCGGCGGCGCCGACCCCAAGGCCTTCACCGACGACGAGCTGGTCGAGCTGATGGTCGGC
>JAGQTE010000190.1 GCA_020439175.1 Acidimicrobiales bacterium
CGGCTCGTCGTTGAGGTGCTGGCGGGCCATGCTGTGCGACGCCTGTTCCGTCACCTCGATCAGCACCACAGCGGCCAGCACGCAGGCGCCGACGGCGGGTGCGAGCCTGCCGGGCGCCAGCGCACCGAGGGCGAAGGCGCCGATGGCCACGACGGCGCCGGTGGCCCACCACACCACGGTGCGACCGTCGACCCCGCCGTCTGCCGTCGGCCCGGCGACGACGGCGACGACGACGAGCGCACCGAGCAGCGCGCCGGCGACGGCCAGGCTGCGGCGCGTGACGGCCCGTCGGGCCAGCGCGTCGACGCCGAACGCCGCCAGCAGGGCGAGGGCGATCGTGGCGACCAGCACCCACCGTCCCGACGCCCGGGTCTGGGAGAAGCCCGGCACGACGGCGCGCGCCACGCGGAAGCCGAGGCCGCTCGCCGAGCAGGTCAGCTCGCCGGCGGCGTCGGTGCAGCGAGGGCCGAGCGCCAGCAGCGTCGATCCGACGGCGGCGATGCCGAGCACGGCGACCGTGGCGCGCCTCGTCCGGTCGCCGAACCCGTGGGCGAGACCGACGAGCGCCGCCACGATCACCGCCACGCCGACGAAGGCCACGGCCTCGGATCCCATCGCCGTCAGGTTCAGGTCCTCGGCGAACGGGTTGCCCAGGAACGTGGGCGCCAGCAGCGACGGCTTGATGACGTAGCCGTAGGTCGACGCCTGCGCCAGCGACTGGTTGGCGCCGAGCTCGGCCTCGCGCACGAGCAGGGCCGTGGCGACGAGCTGTGGCGCCGCCACGAGCGCGCCGAGGCCCATCCCGGCGCCGACGCGCACGGCCCGCCGGGCGATGGCGGCGGCCCGGGGACCCGCCCCACCCGGATCCGTCGGCCCGGGTCGGGTGGCGTCGAGGGCGCGGCCCACGCACCAGCCGGCCACGACGGCGATGCCGATGTACATCTGCTGGGGATGGCCCGACAGCAGCAGCATGGCGGTGGCTCCGGCCGTCGCCGCCAGGGCGCGAGGGCGCCACCGCCGGTCGGCGATGGCCCAGTCGGTGGCCACCAGCAGCCACGGGATCCAGGCGATCACCGAGATCTGCTCGAACTGCACGCTGCGGGCCATGATCGTGCCCGAACCCACCAGCGCCACCGTGCCCACCAGGCGCGCCGGCGCCACCAGTCGCAGCCGGCGCCACAGCAGCACGAACGTCCCGGCGGCCAGGACGTACAGGTGGGCCGCGATCGTGAGGTCGAACGCCCGGGCCGGCTCGAGCGGCGCCAGGAGCCAGCGTGTCGGGTACAGCGCCGCCACCTGCGGGTTCGCCAGGTGCGGCACGCCGCCGAACAGGTCGTCGTTCCAGACCGGGACTGTGCCGTCGCGGATCTGGTCGGTGGTCACGACCAGGTTCGGTCCCGAATACGTCATCGTGTCGTAGGCGGTCAGGTACTGGTTCGGCGACAGGAACGGCCAGGCGACGAACGTCACGAAGGCGACGACCAGGGCGATCTCGATCCACAGCGCCCGGTCACGCCCTTCTGACCCCACAGACATCCGGGCTAGGTTAGGCACCTCCGGTGGCGGCCCCCGCGCACGTCACCAGCCAGGTCCGAGCCACACCAGACGGGGGTCGTGCATGCCGCTGCCCGACGAGATCGAACACCGCTACTACACCTCGCAGGGGTTCGATCCCGCGCACGCCCGCCAGGTGCGCAGCCACTACCTGCCCTTCGTGGACGGCCGAGAGCTGCTCGTCGAGCTGGGCTGCGGCCGGGGCGAGTTCCTGGAGGTGGCGAGCGAGGTCGTCGAACGGTGCCTCGGGGTCGATGCCGACCCGGCGATGGTCGAGGCCGTCGTCGCCGCCGGTCACGACGCCGTGCGCGCCGACGTACGGACCTGGCCCGGGGAGACGACCGAGCGCCCCGACGCCGTGTTCCTGGCGCACCTGATCGAGCACCTCAGCGTCGACGAGGCCCACGAGCTGCTCGGCGGGGTGCACGACGTGATGGCACCGGGGGGCGTGCTCGTCGTCGTCACCCCGAACCCGGCGTGCCTGGCCAACCTCATGAACGACTTCTGGAGCGACCCCACGCACGTGCGGCTCTACACGCTCGACCTGCTGGCGTTCCTGCTCGAGCAGACCGGCTTCGAGGTCACCGAACGCGGGGGGAACCCGATCGGGTCGCCGGGAGCGCCGCCCCTGTTGGCTGCGCCGCCCGTCGACGTCGAGGCGGGCGAGCTGCCCGTCGGCGTCGAGCCGCCGGCGCCCATCCAGTACGACGAGTCGTTCCAGCTCGAGACGCTGCTCGACGAGACGTCGCGGCTGCGTCGTGCGGTCGAGCAGCTCGTGCACGGTGTCGCCACGCTCGACGCGCGCCAGCAGCAGCTGCGCCACGTGGTCGATGTGCTGGCGCAGCGCCACGACGACGTCCTCGCCCACCTGTGGGGCCCGAACGAGATCTACGTGGTGGGGGTGCGCCGGCCGTGACGGGCGCGACGCAGGCGCCGCTCGTCCGGGTGGCGGTGCTCAACTGGAACGGCGGCGACATGACGCTGCGCTGCTTCGACCACCTGGCCGCGTCGACGTACCCGGCGGACCGGCTGCAGCTGGTGCTGGTCGACAACGACTCGCACGACGGCAGCGTCGAGCTGGTCACCGAGGCGCACCCGCAGGTGGAGGTGATCCGCAACGGCGCCAACCTCGGCTTCGTCGGGCTCAACAGCGCCCTCGTCGACCGCAAGGGCGCCGACTACGTGGCGCTGGTCAACAACGACGCCTTCTGCGAGCCCGGCTGGCTCGAGCCGCTGGTCGAGACGCTCGAGGCGGACCCGGGCCTGGGCGCCGCCGCCGCCAAGATGGTGTTCGCGCCGGCGTTCCACGAGGTGGTGCTGCACTGCGACACGTTCCGACCCCCGGGCGACGGGCGCGACCTCGGCGTGCAGCTGCACGAGCTCCGTGTCGACGGCGAGGTCGTCGACGACCTGGCCCAGTTCCCGGCCGGGTGGTACGGGATCGAGGCGCGCCCCGGCGGCACGATGCGGTGGTCGTCGGGTGATGCCGTGGTGCGCGTGCCGGTGCCCGCCGACGAGACGGCGGCCGATCTGCGGTTCGCCGAGCTCATGGTCGCCGCCGAGGCCGACAAGCAGGTCGAGCTGCGCAGCGGGCGCTACCGCCTGCGCGCCTCGGTGGGCCCCGAGCCGCGGCGCGTCAAGGTGCCGCTGGCGGGCCCGGCCTTCGACGTCGTCCAGAACGCCGGGTCGGTCCTCATCGAGGACGGCTTCGGCGCCGACCGCGGCTTCATGGCGGTGGACCACGGGCAGTTCGACGAGTCGGCGGAGGTGTTCAACGTCTGCGGCGGCGCCGTGCTGCTCCGTGCCGCCTTCCTGGCCGACGTCGGCGTGCTCGACGACCGCTTCTTCCTCTACTACGAGGACACCGACCTGTCGTGGCGGGGGCAGCAGCTGGGCTGGCGGTACCGCTACGTGCCGACCTCGGTGCTGCGGCACCTCCACGGCGCCAGCGGCGGTGAGGGGTCCGACGTGTTCCACTTCCACGTCGAGCGCAACCGCCTGCTGATGCTGGCCAAGAACGCGCCGTGGCGGCTGGCGCTGACGCAGGCGATCGGGTTCGTCACCGCGACCGCCTCGTACGTGCGGCGCGACGTCCTGCCGCCGTTGCGTCACCGACGACGCCCGCCGCTGCGCCACGTCCGCAACCGCGTGCGGTCGTTCCTGTCGTTCCTGCGCCTCCTGCCGGCGATGCTCGTCGACCGCCGGGCGCTGCGCCGGCGCCGCACCGTCGGCGACGCCGACCTGGCACGACGGTGGATGACCCGCGAGGCGTGGTCGGCCCACGAGCGCCGTGTCGCCGTCGACGCCGGCACGGTCGACGACGTGGTCTTCCCGCCCTGGTCCGACATGGCAGGCTCGTAGCTCGTGAAGATCGGGGTCTACGACGAGTGGTGGCCGACCGGCGGCGGTGGCGAGAAGTTCGCCGCCGGCATCGCCCAGGCGCTCACCGACGGCAACGAGGTGCGCCTGCTGGCCCACGAGCCGGTCGACACCGACGCGCTCGGCGAGCGGCTGCAGCTGGACCTGTCCGGGGTCGGCGTCGACGTCGTGCCGATCGGGCAGGGCGCCGTGGAGGACGCCAGCGCCGACTACGACGTGTTCATCAACGCCAGCTACATGTCGCGGGCGGTGCCGCGGTCGGACCACAGCATCTACGTGGTGCACTTCCCGAGCCCGCCGCAGGCGGCCCCGTCGGGGCCCAAGGACCGCCTGCGGCAGGTGCTGCGGCCGTTGGTGGCCAAGCCCGGCGTGTCGATCACCTACCGGCAGGGCTTCCACCCCGAAGAGCGCATCGGCAAGCACGTCGTGCGCTGGACCACGGGTGACGCCGAGGTCGAGGTGGCGCTGCCCCCGGGCGCCGAGGAGGAGCTGGTCGTGCACGTCGGTCGGTTCGTCGGCACGGCGCTCGGCCGCGTCCCGATCCGGATCGAGGTCGACGGCCGCCATGTGCTCAACGCGTCGGTCGCCGCCCGCGCCGGTCGCGTCGAGCGGGCCACCGTCGCCCTGCGCGTGCCGGTGGCCGCCCGGCCCGACGGCGAACCGGTCACCGTGCGGATCCTCTCCGACGTGCACGTGCCGGCCGACGTGTTCGGCACCGACGACCGTCGCACGCTCGGCGTCCCCGTCGCCGGCGTCCAGGTGGGTGACGACCTGGCGGCCGTCGCCCGGCGGCGGTACCCGTCGCTGGACGCGGCGCCGATCGAGTTCGGCTGGGCGCGCTGCTACGACCGCGTGGTGTCGAACTCGGCGTACACCCGGGCGTGGGTGCATCGCTGGTGGGAGCTCGACACGGCGGTGCTGCACCCGCCGGTCACCCTGCAGTCCCGCGCCGACAAGGAGCCGATCATCCTCAACGTGGGGCGCTTCTTCTCACCCGAGCACGGGCACGGCAAGAAGCAGCTCGACCTGGTGCGTGCCATGCGGGCGCTGGTGTGGCGGGGCAAGGTCGACGGCTGGACGCTGCACCTCGTCGGCGGCTGCGCGCCGGAGGGCGAGGAGTACCTGGCCAAGGTGCGGGCCGAGGCGGAGGGGCTGCCGGTGCAGATCCACGCCAACGCACCGGGCGCGCTCGTGCGGGAGCTGTACGGCAAGGCGTCCATCTACTGGCACGCCACCGGGCTCGGGGAGGACCCCGACCGACATCCGGACCGCTTCGAGCACTTCGGCATCACGACCGCCGAGGCCATGTCGGCCGGCGCCGTGCCGGTCGTGATCATGGCGGCCGGGCAGGAGGAGCTGGTCGATCACGGGCGCACCGGGATGCTGTGGGAGCCGGTGGTGCAGCTGGTGTGCTTCACCGAGGACCTGATCGCTGATCCCGACCGGCTGGTTCGGCTCTCCGCCGCAGCGGAGGTCGAGGCCGCTCGCTATGGGCTCGGACCCTTCGGCGAGCGGGTGCGCGGGCTCGTCGACGACATCGTCACGGGCACCCCCGCCACTTGAGCGCCGATCGTTGGCAGACTGTCGGGCGTGACGCCACCTGACCACCTGCCCCCCGCCGAGCTGCCCGTCGGTCCACCTGGTACGACGGCGGTGGGTCAGACGTTCGCATCGGGGGCCGCCGCCGCTCCGCTGCCGGCCGGGCGCCTCCTGCGCGCCGGGGTGCTGCTCGTCGTGGCCGGGATCGTCCTCGGCATCGTCGGGTTCGTGGTGGCCATCGTCCGTGCGGACCAGGCGAGCGGCTCGATCGGCCGGTTGGGGGTGCCCGGGACGACGTCGGGGCAGCTCGAGGCGGGCACGTACCGGGTCGAGGACGCCTACAACTACGGGTACTACAGCTCGTCCTATTACGAGGCACCCGACATCGAGGTGTACGACCCGGCCGGGGAGGAGATCCCGGTGACGGTGGCGCCGTCGTTCAGCTCGTCGGCGGCCATCGCCACCTTCACCGTCCCGATCGACGGCCGGTACGACGTCGCCGCGACCGTGCCGCGCGGCGCCGACGAGTGGGACGTCATCAGCACGGTGCAGATCGAGCGCGACCCCGGTGAGCTGAGCGCCGCCTATCTGCCCTGGTTCCTGCTCGGTCTCCTCGGCGGCACCGGCCTCGCCGGCGTCGGGTTGATCATGGTGATCGTCGCTGCGGTGCAACGCAGCCGGGCCCGACCGAAGCCCGTGCCGGCGATGGCCGCGCCCGGTTGGGGGCCGCCGCCGATGTGGGGTGCGCCGATGCCGCCGCAGGGCTGGGGCGGCGCGCCGGCGCCGCCGCAAGCGGGTTGGGGGAGTGCGCCGGCACCGCCGCAACCGGGTTGGGGGAACGCCTCGCCGCCGCCGCAACCGGGTTGGGGGAATGCCCCGCCGCCACCGGCGCAGCCGCAACCGGGCTGGGGGAATGCCCCGGCGCCACCGGCGCAGCCGCAGGGCCCGTCCGCCGCCCCGGCGTGGCAGCAGCCCCGACCCGGCGCACCGGGTGGCAGCTGGCCGCCGCAGGACGGGCCACCGTCCGAGGACCCCCCGAGCTGGCCGCCGACCCCGCCGGCCTGAGCGTCGCTCAGGACCGGAAGGCGTCGAGGAGTCGCCGCGCTCCGGCGCGCGCGCTCAGGTCGCCCGAGGCGACGGCCCGCTCCACGTCGGGCAGGAGCGCCTGCACGGCCGGTGCCGACCGGAAGTCGCCGACCAGGTCGTCGCGCAGCTCGCTCCACAGCCACGCCACCGCCTGAGCCGCCCGGTGGGTCGACAGCTCGCCCGAGCCGGTCACCGCCTCGGCGAAGGACGTCAGCTCGTCCCAGACCTCGGCGATCCCGCGACGTTCGACCGCCGAGCACGTCACCGCCCGGGTCGACCACGCCGACCACTTGGGGCGCAGCAGGTGCACGGCGTTGGCGTAGTCGGCACGGGTCCGGCTGGCGGCGGCGGCGAGATCGCCGTCGGCCTTGTTCACCACGATGAGATCGGCGAGCTCCATGATCCCGCGCTTGATGCCCTGGAGCTCGTCGCCGGCGCCCGGTCCGACCAGCAGGACGAAGGCATCGACCATCTCGGCGATCTCCGTCTCGGACTGACCGACACCGATGGTCTCGACGATCACCACGTCGAAGCCCGCCGCCTCGCACAGCAGCAGCGCCTCGCGGGTGCGTCGGGCGACCCCACCGAGGTGACCGCTGCCGGGCGAGGGGCGCACGAACACCTCGGGATCGGCGGCGAGCTCGCCCATGCGGGTCTTGTCGCCGAGGATCGACCCTCCCGACAGCGACGACGACGGGTCGACGGCGAGCACCGCCACCCGGTGCCCGGTGGCGCGCAGGTGCAGCCCGAAGGCCTCGATGAAGGTCGACTTCCCGACACCGGGCGAGCCGCTGATGCCGATGCGCACCGAGGCGCCCGTGGCGCCGAGGAGCGCGTCGAGCAGGTCGGCCGCGCCCGCGCGGTGATCGTGGCGCGTCGACTCGACGAGCGTGATGGCCTTGGCGAGGCTCCGACGGTCGCCGCGTCGCACCCCGTCGGCCAGCGCCGCAACGTCGAGGGTCATCGGCGCCGGTTCACCCGCTCGTGAGCAGATCGAGCACCTTGCCGGCCGCAGCGGGCACGCTCGTGCCGGGACCGAACACGGCGGCGACGCCGGCGGCGGCCAACGCGTCGTAGTCCTGCGGCGGCACCACGCCGCCGACGACGACGAGCACGTTCGACGCGTCCGCGGCGCGCAACGCCTCGATGAGCTGCGGGACGAGCGTCTTGTGGCCGGCGGCCTGGCTCGACACGCCGACGACGTGGACGTCGTTCTCGACGGCGTCGCGGGCCACCTCCTCGGGCGTCTGGAACAGCGGGCCGACGTCGACGTCGAAGCCGAGGTCGGCGAAGGCGGTGGCGATCACCTTGGCGCCCCGGTCATGGCCGTCCTGGCCCATCTTGGCCACCAGGATCCGCGGTCGCCGGCCCTCGTCGTCGGCGAACGCCTCGATGCGGTGGCGCAGGGCACGCACCTCGTCGTCGTCGGAGTACTCGGCTGCCCACACGTTCGACAGCGTACGGACCTCGGCACGGTGGCGACCGAACGTCTGCTCCATGGCGTCGGAGATCTCGCCGAGGGTGGCGCGTGCTCGGGCGGCCTCGACGGCGAGGGCCAGCAGGTTCCCGTCGCCGGCGGCGCCGGCGGCGAGGGCGGCCAGCGCGGCGTCGCAGGCCGCCTGGTCGCGCCCGGCGCGCACGGCCTCGAGCTTGGCGATCTGCTCGGCGCGCACCTTCGTGTTGTCGATGTCGAGCACGTCGACGAGGTCGGGCTCGGGCGGCTGGTACTTGTTGACGCCGACGACGACGTCCTCGCCGCGATCCACGCGTGCCTGACGGCGAGCGGCCGACTCCTCGATGCGCAGCTTGGGCATCCCTGACGCCACGGCCTTGGTCATGCCGCCGAGCGCCTCGACCTCCTCGATGAGCGCCCACGCCTTCTCGGCGAGGTCGTTGGTGAGCGACTCGATGTAGTACGAGCCGCCGAGCGGATCGACCACGTGGGTGATGCCGGTCTCCTCGGCCAGGATCAGCTGCGTGTTGCGGCTGATGCGGGCCGAGAAGTCGGTCGGCAGCCCCAGCGCCTCGTCGAAGGAGTTGGTGTGCAGGCTCTGCGTGCCGCCGAGCACGGCGGCCAACGCCTCGAGGGCGGTGCGCACGACGTTGTTGTAAGGGTCCTGCTCGGTGAGCGACACGCCCGAGGTCTGGCAGTGGGTGCGCAGCATGAGCGACTGCGGCTTGGCCGGGTCGAACTGGCGCATGACCCGAGCCCACAGCAGCCGGGCGGCGCGCAGCTTGGCCACCTCCATGAAGAAGTTCATGCCGATGGCGAAGAAGAACGACAGGCGCCCGGCGAACTCGTCGACGTCGAGGCCCTTCGCCAAGGCGAACCGCACGTACTCGAGGCCGTCGGCGATGGTGAACGCCAGCTCCTGCTCGGCCGTCGCACCCGCCTCCTGCATGTGGTAGCCGGAGATCGAGATCGAGTTGAACCGCGGCATCTCCCGCGCCGTGAACTCGATGATGTCGGCCACGATCCGCATGCTCGGCTCAGGCGGGTAGATGTAGGTGTTGCGGACCATGAACTCCTTGAGGATGTCGTTCTGGATGGTGCCGCTGAGGGCGCTGCGCTCGACGCCCTGCTCCTCCCCGGCGACGATGAACATCGCCAGCGCGGGGATCACGGCGCCGTTCATCGTCATCGACACCGACATCTTCTCGAGGGGGATCCCGTCGAAGAGGAGCTTCATGTCCTCGACGGTGTCGATGGCCACCCCCGCCTTGCCGACGTCGCCGACCACGCGCGGATGGTCCGAGTCGTAGCCGCGGTGCGTCGCCAGGTCGAACGCCACCGACAGCCCGGTCTGGCCCGCAGCGAGGTTGCGCCGGTAGAAGGCGTTGGACTCCTCGGCGGTGGAGAACCCGGCGTACTGGCGGATCGTCCAGGGCCGGTTGGCGTACATCGTGGCCCGCGGCCCGCGGACGAAGGGCTCGAAGCCGGGGAGCTCGTCGAGCTGGGCTGCGGGCACGTCGGCGAGGTCGGCACGGGTGTACACCGGCTTGACGGCGATGCCCTCGGGTGTGTCCCAGACCAGGTCGTCCGGGTCGGCGCCGCGCAGCTCGCGTGCTGCGAGCTCGCGCCACTCGTCGACGGTGTGGGGCTGGTGCTGATCAGGCGAGTCGCTCACACGGCGAGGCTAGATGACGCCCCGGAAGCACCTGAAATGGCGTCAGGCGCGACACGGCGGTCGCCCGCCGCGGGCTGACCGGTAGGGTGCGACGCCATGACTGCGTCCGTCCCCGCCGATCGATTCGTCCGTCCCGCCGCCGCCTGGTATCTCGCCCTCCAACCGGGGCTCGTGCTGCTGAGCGCCATGGCCGCCAGCGAGTCGGTCTACGACAAGGTGCGGGGTCGGGTGCCGCTGCCGTCGCGCCGGACGGTCCAGGCGCTGGCGGCCGCCACCGCCGCCGTCCACGTGGGTGAGGCCGCGTTCGCGTACCGCAAGGCGCGCAGCCTGGGCATGACCCGCTCCGCACCCCGCTGGGCCGTCGAGACCTTCGCCTGCGGGTTCCCGGTGCTGCTGTCGCTGGCGAACCAGGCCCCGGTCACCGAGCAGTAGCCTGCCGGCCATGCGGCCCAAGCGCATCGTCATCATCGGGGGCGGGCCCGGCGGCAACCAGTGCGCCACCCACGCTGCCCGCCTCGGCGCCGAGGTGACGGTGGTCGAGCGCGACATCGTCGGCGGCGCCGCCCACCTGTGGGACTGCATCCCCTCGAAGGCGATGATCGCCACCGGCGAGACGCTCGGTCTGATGCGCACCGCACGGGGCATGGGGATCTCCGACGTGTCGGCGTCGCTCGACTTCACGGCGCTGCGCCAGCGCATCGAGTCGATCGAGCACCGGCTGGAGCACTCGGTCACGGGCCTCCTCGAGAGCCAGGGCGTGGCACTCGTCCAGGGCTCGGGACGCCTGGTGGGCCCGCACGAGGTGGTGGTCGACGGTCCCGACGGCGAGACGCACCTGGACGCCGACGTCATCGTGCTGGCCACCGGCAGCCGGCCTCGCCTGCCGGCCTGGGCGCCCGTCGACGGCCGGCGCGTGCTCTCGACGCGCGACGCCTACCCGCCCGAGGAGCTCCCCGAGCACCTCGTGGTGATCGGGGCGGGCGTCACGGGCGTGGAGTTCGTCCACATGTTCTCGGCCTTCGGCTCCCAGGTGACCTTCATCGTCAGCCGGCAGCAGGTGCTGCCCCAGAAGGATCCGGAGGTGGCGGCGGCGTTGGAGGAGGACTTCCTCGAGCGGGGGGTGCGGTTGTTCAAGGGCGCACGCGCCGAGTCGATCGAGGTGGGCGAGGGCACGGTCTCGGTGCGCTGCGACGACGGGCGTCAGGCGACCGGCAGCCATTGCCTGCTCGCCGTCGGGTCGGTGCCGAACTCCGACGGGCTCGGGCTGGAGGCGGCAGGGGTCGACACCGACGGTGGCTACGTGGTGGTCGATCACAACTGTCGGTCGAGCGTGCCCCACATCTACGCGGCAGGCGACCTGTCGGGGAAGCTGCCGCTCTCGTCGGTGGCGTCGATGCAGGGGCGCAAGATCGCCGAGCACTGCATGGGGCTGCACGGCGGGCCGCACCGCCACCTGGACTACGAGAAGGCGGCGTCGGCCATCTTCACCGTGCCCGAGATCGCGGACGTCGGCCTGGCCGAGGCCGACGCCTTCGCCGAGGGGCGCAAGATCCGCGTCACGAAGGTGCCCTTCTCCGCCAACGCCAAGGCGCTCATCGCCAACGACCCCCGCGGGTTCGTGAAGATCGTCTCGGACCCGGCGACCGGCGTGGTGCTCGGCGGCTCGATCGTCGGCCGCAACGCCGCCGAGCTGATCTCGGTGATCGCCCTGGCCGTCACGGCAGGCCTGCGCGTCACCGACATCGTGGAGAGCCTCCTCGTGCACCCGGCGCTGGCCGAGGCGCTCGCCGATGCCGCCGAGTGAGGCGCCGACCGTCGAGGACTTCCCGGCGCACGGCGTCAACGCCATCGCCTCGATGGGCCAGCGTGCGCTCGGCTACCTGATCGACGCCGTCATCGTGCAGCTGCCGTTCGTGCTCGCCTCGGTCGCCGCCCTGCTCGCCGCCCCCGATCCCGCCGAGTACGTCACGCCGTGGTGGG
Source organism: Acidimicrobiales bacterium (assembly GCA_020439175.1). Taxonomy (GTDB): domain Bacteria; phylum Actinomycetota; class Acidimicrobiia; order Acidimicrobiales; family Acidimicrobilacustridaceae; genus JAGQTE01. The sequence goes on from JAGQTE010000190.1 coordinate 11,667, forward strand.
CCGTCGCCGTCCAGGCCGTGGTGTTCATCACCTACCAGACGGTGCTGCTGGCGTGGAGGGGCCGGACCGTCGGTTGTGCAGCTGTCGGGATCCGCATCGCCCGCTACGGCAACGGTGGACGCCCGACGCTCAGCCAGGCCGCCATCCGCTGCCTGATCCCGGGGATCTTCGGCGCCAACAGCCTGACCGCGCTGATCGAGCCGCTCATCCCGCTGACGGCGTTGCTCGACCAGTCCGGCCTGCGGCGCGCCTGGCACGACAAGGCGGCGGGGACGGTGGTGGTGCGCACACGGTGACCGGCGCGCCGCCGCCCGGCTGGGGTCAGGCCGGATCGATGACGATGACGACGTCGCCGGAGCCCACCGAGTCGCCCGGTGCGACCTTGATCTCGGTCACGGTGCCGGCGGTGTCGGTCGTGATCTGGTTCTCCATCTTCATGGCCTCGAGCACGCACACGGCGGCGCCGGCGTCGACGGCCTGACCCACCTCGACCAGGATCTTCACGATGGTGCCCTGCATGGGCACGGTCACCGAACCGGTGCCGGCGGCGCTGAGGGCGGCACCGCCGCCGCTGCGGCGCGGTCGGGCGGCGGCGGGGCGTCCGGACGCGGCACCGGGGCCTGCCGAGGGTGCCATGGCCGACTCGGGGACCCACAGCCGCACGGCGTAGCGGCGGCCGTTGACCTCGACGTCGACGTCGCGCCGCACCTTCTCCTCGCCCTCGTCGGTCGTCGGGGCGACCTCGGCGCGCACGCCGGACAGGTCGAGCGTCTCCTCGACCCACTTGGTCGAGTGCGTGGCCTCGGCGAAGTCCGGGTGGGCGAAGATGGCGTCGGCCGCGGGTGCGGTGGTGGCGACGCCGTCCACGACCAGCTCGCGCAGGGCGCGGCGGGCCCGGTTGATGGCGGTGGCCCGGTCGGACCCCCACACGATGAGCTTGCCGATGAGGTTGTCGTAGAACTGGCTGACCTCGTCGCCGGACTCGTAGCCGCCGTCCCAGCGCACGCCGAAGCCCTGCGGCGGGACGAGCTTGTCGATGCGCCCCGGTGACGGCAGGAAGGCGCCGCCGGCGGGATCCTCGGCGTTCACGCGGACCTCGATGGCGTGCCCGCGGCGCTCGATGTCGTCCTGGGAGAACGACAGCGGCTCGCCGGCAGCCACACGGATCTGCTCGCGCACCAGGTCGATGTTGGTCACCATCTCGGTGACGGGGTGCTCGACCTGCAGGCGGGTGTTCATCTCCAGGAAGTAGAACTCGCCGTCCTGGTACAAGAACTCGACCGTGCCGGCGTTCGTGTAGCCGGTGGCCCTGGTGAGCGCCACGGCGGCGGCGCCCATCGCCTGGCGCACCTCGTCGGGGAACGCCGGCGCCGGGCTCTCCTCCACCAGCTTCTGGTGGCGACGCTGGCAGGAGCAGTCACGCTCGCCCACCCACACCGCGTTGCCATGGGTGTCGGCGATGACCTGCATCTCGATGTGGCGGGGCCACGTGAGGTAGCGCTCGAGGTAGCACTCGTCGCGCCCGAAGCCCTTGAGCGCCTCGGAGCGGGCCGACTCGAAGGCGTCGGCGGCGTCATCGGCGCTGTGCACGACACGCATGCCGCGCCCGCCGCCGCCGTAGGCCGCCTTGATGGCGACGGGCCACCCGTGCTCCTCGCCGAAGGCGATCACCTCGGCCACGTCGGTGAGGAACTCGTTCGTCCCCGGCACACCGGCGACGCCGGCCTCCTGGGCGGCCAGGCGGCTCGAGACCTTGTCGCCCATGACCTCGATCGCCTCGGGCGGCGGGCCGATGAACGTCACGCCGCGGTCGGTGATGGCGCGGGCGAAGTCGGTGTTCTCGGAGAAGAAGCCGTAGCCGGGATGGACCGCCTCTGCGCCCGACCGCTCGATGGCGTCCAGGATGGCCTCGGTGTTGAGGTAGCTGTCGGCCGCGGTCTGGCCGCCGAGGGCGTACGCCTCGTCGGCAAGACGGACGTGCAGCGCGTCGCGGTCGAGGTCCGAGTACACGGCGACCGTGGCGATGCCCATCTCCTGGCAGGCGCGGATGACCCGGACGGCGATCTCGCCCCGGTTGGCGATCAGGATCTTGGAGAACACGGGGACATGATGGTCGCCGTGCGGGCGTCGGTGCACATCCGTCGTCGGGTCGGCCCCACGTCGCCGTCTACATTGGCCGCGTGGACGTCGACGCCGTGCGCCGTGAGCTCGAGGGCACCCGATTCGCCGACGTGGTGTGGTCCGCCGAGACCGGTTCGACGAACGACGACCTCATGGCCGCCGCCCGCGACGGTGCAGCGGACGGCACCGTGCACGTCGCCGGGCACCAGCGGGCCGGGCGCGGGCGCCTCGACCGGCGCTGGGAGGCGCCGCCCGGCTCGTCGCTGCTGTGCTCGGTGCTGCTGCGACCTGCCAGCCCGGCGATCGACTGGCACCTGCTGGCGACCGCCGCCGGTGTGGCGGCGTCCCAGGCGGTCGAGGCGACGTGCGGGGTGCGGCCGTCGCTCAAGTGGCCGAACGACCTCGTCGTCGTCGATGCCGCCGGGACGCGCAAGCTGGCGGGGGTCCTCGCCGAGTCGGCCGGCGCCGGCACCGACGATCCGGTGCTGGTGATCGGCATGGGGTGCAACGTCGCCTGGCCGGCCGAGCTGCCCGAGGAGCTGGCGTCGATCGCCACCGCCCTGAACCACCTCACGCCCGACGCCCCGACGGTCGACGACCTGCTGGTGGCCTACCTGCGTGCGCTCGACGGGTGGTGCGTGCGCCTCGACGTCGCCGCGCCCGACGAGCGGGACGCGGCGGCGGCGATGCTGGCAGACAGCTACGCCGAGCGATCGGCGACCCTCGGACGGTCGGTGCGCGTCGACACCGGCGGCGTCCCGGTCGAGGGCACCGCCGTGCGCGTCGAGCGCTCGGGACACCTCGTCGTCGACACGGCGGCCGGCCCGGTCGAGGTCGCCGTCGGCGACGTCGTGCACCTGCGTCACGAGCCGGAGGACCGGCGATGAGCCGTCCACCGGACGCCGCCACGTGGTCGGAGCGCCTGGCGGGCCTGCCGAACACCTTGGGGATGCTGATCGCCGGCGCGCTGTTCGTGGGCGGCGTGCTGCTGCTGACCGTGCCCTACGAGGTCACCGCGCCCGACGGCGCCACCACGGCGTGCGGGTCGGCGCTGTTCGAGCTGGTCGTGCCGTCGGACGGGGGCAAGGTGGCCGCAGACGCCGACTGCCGCGAGCAGGCGGGCGGCCGGCTGGTGCTCGGCGTAGCCGGCATCGGCATCGGCGTCGTCGGCGGCGTGGCGACCCGCCAGATCCGCAAGCGGCGCTACGACCCGCGCCGGCTCGACCTGATCGATGCGAGGGCACGATGACACCGGACCGCGATGCGCTCGTGTGGGTGGACGGCGCCGTCGTGCCGGCGTCGCAGGCGGCGGTGTCGCCGTTCGACCA
>JAGQTE010000191.1 GCA_020439175.1 Acidimicrobiales bacterium
CCCGTCGACCGCCGACGTGCTCGCCGCCTGGTCCTGAGCGCGTCAACAGCGGCGAAACGCCCGCACCGGCTTCCGGCGACGGGGTGAGGCTGGCCGGCATGATGTCGGCGAGGCGGGAGGCGCAGGTCGAGGCGGTCGTGGTCGGGGAGGTGGGCCCGGACGAGCCCGTGCTGTGGCGGGGGTCGCCGCAACCGGGCTGGCGCCTTCGGCGATCCGACCTGGTGGTGGTGCCCGCCTCCCTGGTCCTTGCGTTGCTGAGCATGGCGACGGCGGCCGGCCTGGTCGGGACGTTGGTCGACCCGCCGGTGCGCGACGGCGTGGTGGCGGAGGTGGGGGTCGGCGACGTGGCGTTCGTCGGGCTGGCGTCGGCGCTGTTGCTCGGCGCGGCGACCTACGGGCTCGTCGGGCGGTTCGTGTGGCACGGCTACCGGGCGCGGCGCACGACCTACGCCCTGACCGACCGGCGTGTGCTGGTGGTGGAGGTCCTGCGCAGCGTCGGGATCTGCTCGTTGCCGTTGGCGCAGGTCGTCGGTGTGCGGTCGATCGCCAACCGCGACGGCTCCGGTTCGGTGGCGCTGGGCGATGCCGGTGCCGGGCTGCCGACCGAGGGCACGCTGTTCACCGCCGCCGGCATGCCGCGCAACGCCGCCGCAGGCGCAACGGGCGTGGTGCTGTGGGATGTCGATGACGTGGCGTCGCTCCTCGAGGCGCTGCGTCGGCTCGGCGTCGGCGTCGACGCCCCGGTCACCCGGTGAAGGTCGGCGTCGCGGCCGCCCCGGGGCCCGCCGTCGGGGCGACCGCCGTGGTGACCGTCGTCGGTGTCGGCTCCGGTGGCGGCAGCGTGCCGAGGGCGTGGTAGGTGCGGCACACGCCGCCGTCCCACGCCGAGGCCAGCTCGAGGACGGCGTCGCCGTCGAGCGGCAGCACCGGGGAGCTGTAGTTGGGGCAGAAGTTGTCGTAGGGCGCGTCGACCTCGACCGGCGCCGCCATGCGCTGCCACGGGCCGAAGCCGCCGGATCGGTTGATCAGCAGCGTGCGCCCGTTCCCCGGCGCCGGGGCCAGGTCGGCGTCGAGCAGGATCTGCCCCGACAGGATCAGCGTCCCGTCGGCGCCGCCGAAGGGCGACCACGACAGGACAGGGGTGTGGGTGAGCACGTCACCGCCCTCGACTTCCACCTGCTCGCCGGGGTCGGCGGGGTCGCCCCAGTGGCGGCCGTCGTCCGAGCGGCGGGCGTACACGACGCAGTTCGGGACCCATGCACAGATCTCGTAGGTGAGCAGCCATGACCCGTCGGGCAGCTTCGCCGCCGTCGGCATGCCCGGCCGGGTGAACGCCAACGGCAGCTGCACCACCGGCTCGGGGGTCGAGAAGGTCACGCCGCCGTCGGTGGAGACCGCCTGCACCAGACGTTGGCTGTGCGCGGGCTGCTGGCCCTCGTCGGAGAAGTGGCAGGCCAGCTCGCCGGCATCGGTGACGAGGAAGAACGGCTCCCACAACCCGGCGGCAGCCGAGCCGCAGCTGCCGTGGGGCACCCAGGTCACGCCGTGGTCGTCGCTGCGCCAGATGCGCAGGTCCATCTGACGGGGCGGGCCGACGTCGGTGGTCACCGACCCGGCCCACAGCAGGG
>JAGQTE010000192.1 GCA_020439175.1 Acidimicrobiales bacterium
AGGACTCGACGGCTGCGTGGGAGCACGAGCCCGAGGCGAAGGGCCAGGCGATGGCCCGGCTCATGGCGCTCATGGACGCGGTCGCCGACGCGCACGGCGGCGGGCGGGCGGTCGAGCAGGGCGCGGGCGACAGTTCGGTGCTGGTGTTCGCCTCGCCCAGCGACGCGCTGGCGGCGGCCGTCGACCTGCAACGTCGGGTGCTCGACGAACCCTGGCCGACGACCGACCCGGTGCGGATCCGGGCGGCGGTGCACGCGGGCGAGGTCCGGCAGAACCCCGACAGCACCTTCGCCGGTCCGACGATGAACCGCTGCGGGCGGCTGCTCGGATCGGCCCACGGCGGCCAGGTGGTCGTGTCGATGACGACGATCGAGCTCGCCGGGGATCTCGAACCGGGCGCGGAGGTGACCGATCTCGGGATGCACCGCCTGCGCGGCATCGAGCAACCGATGCGCATCGGCCAGCTGGGCGGCGCCGGCCTGCCGAGCGAGTTCCCGCCGCTGCGCACCCTCGACGCGGCCTCGTCGACGATCCCGCGCTACCGCAGCGAGCTCATCGGCCAGGAGCCGCTGCTCGACGACCTGCTGACCCTGCTGGCGGCCGGCGGGATCGTGACCGTGGTGGGCACCGGCGGGTGCGGCAAGACCCGTCTCGCCGCCGAAGCTGCGAGCCGAGCGCTCGAGTCGTTCCGCGACGGGGTCGTGTGGGTCGACCTGGCGTTGCTCGACGATGGCGCGCTCGTCGGTGACGCCACGGCCGCCGCACTCGGCGTGCGGTGCGGGAACCGTCCGCCCGCAGCGGCGGTGGTCGACCATCTGCGCGCCCGCCACCTGCTGGTCGTGCTCGACAACTGCGAGCACCTCGTGGCGGAGGCCGCGTCGCTGGCGGTGGCGCTGCGCGACGCCTGCCCGCAGGTGTCGGTGCTCGCCACGAGCCGAGAACCGCTGAGCGTGTCCGACGAGGTCGTGCGACGGGTCCCCTCGCTGCGCCTGCCGGATGCCGACACCGTCGAGAGCGTGACGTCGTCGTCGGCGGGCGCGCTGCTCCTCGACCGGGTCCGCCGGTCACGACCCGAGTTCGTGCTCGACGACGACGCTGCGGCGGCGTTCGCTCAGCTGTGCCGGCGCCTCGACGGCATCCCGCTGGCACTGGAGCTCGCCGCCGCCCGGATGCGCGTCGCTTCGGTGCAGGCGGTCGTCGAGGGGCTCGATGCCCGGTTCCGGCTCCTCACCGGCGGCGGTCGCAACGCGCTCGCACGGCAACGCACCCTCGAGGCCTCGGTGGCCTGGAGCTATCAGCTGCTGAACGACGTCGAGGCCACGCTGTTCCGTCGGCTGTGCGTGTTCGCGTCACCGTTCGACGTGCACGCTGCGTTGGCCGTGGCCGGCGACGGGTACCAGGAGATGGAGGTGCTCCACGCCATCGGGTCGCTGGTCGACCGCTCGTTGCTCCACGAGGCCGACGAGGGCCGGCTGCGGATGCTCGAGACGCTGCGCTTCTTCGCCCGCGAGCGCCTCATGGAGTCGGGCGACGCGAACACGGTGCGCGATCGGCACGTGGACTGGTTCGTGCGGGCGTGCGCCGACGCCGAGGCGCGCCTCGAAGGCCCGGCAGTGCGCGACGTGCTCGACGAGCTCGACGGCCAGATCGACGATCTGCGCGCGGCGATGCGGTGGGCGCTCGGCACGGGCCGGGCCGACGACGTGCTGGCCATCGCCGCGCCGGCGGCGTGGTACTGGATCCTGCGTGCCCGCATCCCGGAGGGCCTCGGGTGGATCGACGAGGCGCTCGCACCGGAGCTCGACGCATCGCCGGAGGCGCAGCTGCAGGGTTGGTGGGCTCGACTCCAGCTGCTCGCCCATCACGACTCCCGCCACGAGGACCTCGAGGACGCGTGGGTCCGAGCGTCCGAGATCGCCACCTCCCTCGAGGATCAGCGCATGGACGGCCGACTGTCGGTCTGGTGGGGTTCGCACATGACCTTCTACGCACCCGAAGCGGGCATCGGCATCCTCACCGACGGCCGCGACCGCTGCGACGAGGTCGGCGACGCGTTCTGGGCCGCCTACGCCGAGGGGGCGCTCGCCCTCGGGCGGGTCTTCCAAGGACGTGACGACCTCGCCGGCGCCCACCTCCAGGCGATGGCGGCCCGACGGCGGGTGCATCCGAGCACCCGGCTCCAGGTCGACGAGCTGACCCGCCAGGTCGTCGTCGACTACGCGCTCGGGCGTTACGACGCCGTGCACGACACCACCGAAGTCATCGCCCGCGGCCTCGACGGGGTCAGCGAGATCAACGTGCTGGGCACGGCCATGGCCGTCGCCGGATGGGCCCGGGTCGAACAAGGCGACGCCGCTGGTGTCGCCGTCGACATGGAGGCGCTGCTCGTCCGCTACCTGAACGAAGGCGAGATGCAGCACGTCCCGTCGATCATCCTGGCGTTGGCGCGCGCCCTGCTCGCCGAAGGGCGGGCGGACGAGGCCGCCGCCCACCTCCAGGGGTCCTGGGACGTGCCCGAGCTGCAGCGGTTCGTCCGGGCCCGGCTGTGGTACCGCCATGACCTGGCGCTCGCCGAGCTGCTCGCCGGACGGACCGCATCGGCCGTCGCCGGCTTCGAGGCGATGCTCGACGACGCGACCGCGGTGGCCAATCCCCAGGAGCAGGCCCGGGCGCAGTTCTGGCTGGGGCTTCTCGATCGACGCGCTGCTGCGCATCACCGTGCCGAGGGCCACCTCCACGACGCACTCGAGACCCATGCCGAGCACGGCTACCGGCAGATGGCCGCCGGGGCGCTGGAGGCGGTCGCCGGTCTGGAGCTCGACCACGCCCGACCCGCCGTCGCCGCACGCCTCCTGGCCGCTGCGGCGGCGGTCCGGGCCGAGGCCGGCGTCACCTACCGGCTGGGCTGGCAGGCCGAGTACGACGCCGACCTCGACCGGGCCAGGGACGCCCTCGACGACGGCGCGTTCACCGAGGCGTGGCGACGCGGAAGCGAGCTCGATCTGGCCGACGCCGTCGAGCTCGCCCGACGCGGTCGCGGCGAGCGAGGCCGCCCGACCTTCGGGTGGGACAGCCTCACGGCGACCGAGCAGAAGGTCGCCGAGCTGCTGGTCGACGGCAGGACCAACCCCGAGATCGCGCACGCGTTGCTGATGGGTCGCGAGACCGTCAAGACCCACGTGTCG